>JAPLGI010000179.1 GCA_026390245.1 Caldisericota bacterium | reverse complement strand
AATGCGCCAATGAGGATGCGCCGCTTCACTTCGGTGCCGAATCCGGCATCGCGAGTCCTGCTGTAGGTCTCCGTCATGTCGCGTCCGTCTTCGTGGAGGCCGTAGCGGACGCCGTCGAATCGTCCGAGGTTGGATGAGCACTCGGCAGGAGCGATGATGTAATACGAAGGCAGTGCCGACAGAATGTGGGGAAGGCTGACCTCGACAATCGATGCACCACTTTTCACCGCTGCTTCACGCGCCATATTCATGGCCGTCGCAATCTCCGGCTGGACGTCCAGGCCCTGCAGCTCACGGATGATGCCTACCCGCTTGCCTGCGAGGGTTGGCTGCAGTGCTGCCTCGAAGTCAACGCGGGGCCGGCTGACGCTGGTGGCGTCCCTCGGATCATGGACGGCCATCACGTTCATCAAGATGGCTGCATCGCGGACGCTTCTGGTCATGGGACCGATGCAGTCGAGGCTGGATCCGAACGCGACCAGGCCGTACCGCGAGACAAGCCCGTAGGTCGGCTTGAAGCCGACGACACCGCAGAAGGCGGCGGGTTGCCGCACTGAACCGCCAGTGTCCGAACCGATCGCTCCAAGAGCAAAGCCAGCAGCCACCGCGGCCGTCGAACCACCGCTCGATCCGCCGGGAACGCGGGTGAGGTCTGCGGGGTTGTGTGTCGGAAAGAAGGCGGAGTTTTCCGTGGAGGAACCCATGGCAAACTCGTCGCAATTGGTCTTGCCATGAATGACGGCTCCTGCAGCGAGCAGCGACCTGACGACCGTCGCGGAGTAGGGGGCGACATAGTGCTCAAGAATCCGTGAGCCGCAGGTACAGCGCTGGCCAGCCATCATGATATTGTCCTTGACCGCTATCGGTGCACCTGCAAGGGGCGATGAGACATCCGCCTGCTGCGCATCGGACTGGGCGGCGTCGAGACGCAGGAGCAGGAAGGCTCGCACCTGGGGGTCATTCCGCTCGATGAGCCCGCGCGCTTCCGTCAAGTACTCTTCTGGCGACAGTTCGCGCGCGCGAACAGCCCGAAGATACTGGTCCAGAGTCCTGGGAAGTCCACTACTCATCCTCGCCTCCCATGACATTGCGCACGACAACGAAACCATCACGCATCGCGGGCGCCCCACCAAGCCCTTCTTCCCGGGTCAGACCGGTGCCTGGCTCATCCGGACGGAGTTCAGTCATGGCAGGCCGCTTGCCTGTAGAGGCGCTGGTGTCGACGGAACTCAGCTGGGCAACATGCCCGAGGATGCGCTCGAGGTCCCCCAGAAGCGACTCTTCCTCTTCTCCCGTTATCTCGAGACGCGCAAGTGAAGCCACATGTTCAAGCGTCTCCTTGTCGATGATCGTTGCCATGATACCTCCTGTGTGTGCTTTTTCAGGTTCCCTGCCCAACGAGGGAGAGGAACTGCTGTTCGTCAAGGATCTCGATGCCCAGTTGCCGGGCTTTGGTCATCTTGCTGCCCGCGGCGGACCCTGTGACGAGTGTGGTCACCTTGCGGGAAATGGTCTCCGATGTTTCAGCTCCCAGCGTACGCACTAGCTCCTGTGCTTTGCTGCGGGGCATCGCGGACAGTTCGCCGGTGAAGACGAACACTCTGCCGGCAAGGGGACCGTGCGCTCCCGTGGCCGCAGGGTTCTCCATGCTGACTCCCGCTGTCTGGAGGCGCTCGATGAGTCTGCGATTGTGTTCCTCTCGGAAGAAGGCCGTGATGTTCTCAGCTGTCCTGTCCCCGATTCCGTAGACATGCGTCAGGGATTCGGACGTGGCCGATGCCATACTCTGCATGGAGCCGAAGGCATGAGCCAGGTCACGTGCGGCCACCTGGCCGACCTGTGGAACCCCCACAGCGTACAGCACGCGGGCAAGACCTCTGCTCTTGCTTTCCTCGAGATGAAGCAGCAGCTTGCGGGCGACGAGGGGTCCCATGCGCTCAAGCCTGAGAAGCTGTTCTTCCGTCAACTGGTAGAGGTCGGCGACATCGTGTGCCTCTCCGGCCGCCACGAGCTGGTCAACGACTGCTTCTCCCAGGCCCTGGATGTCCATGGCGTCCTTTGAGCACCAGTGCAGCAGCCGTTGCCGGACCTGCGCAGGGCAGGAGGCGTTCACGCACCTGGTGGCGGCTTCATCTTCGATGCGCACCAGCTGCGAACCGCACACCGGGCAAGCGGCCGGCATGATGAATGGGCGCTCGATACCGGTGCGGGCAGAGGGCACGGGTCCCAGAATCTCGGGAATGACCGAGCCAGCCTTGCGCACTGTAACCGTGTCTCCAATCAGGATGCCGAGACGCTTGACCTCGTCTTCGTTGTGGAGAGTCGCCCGCGCAACCACTGACCCATCGATCTCCACCGGCGTGAGTACCGCGACCGGTGTGGCGACGCCCGTGCGCCCGATGGAGACAATGATATCCTCGAGACGCGTCTCCTTTTCCTCGGGTGGAAATTTCCACGCGGAGGCCCATCTCGGTTCCTTGGCTGTCTGACCCAGCACACGCTGCAGGGCCATGTCGTTCACCTTGAACACGATGCCGTCGGCAGCAAACGGCAGCGAACTGCGGGCAGCCAGAATCTCCCGTGTGGCCTCCCACATCGCGGCGGGTGTCCGCACGAGGCGCACAAACGGCGACACACGAAAGCCGACGCCGGCAATCCATTCCAGCACACTCTTCTGGGTCGGCAGTATGAGGTCTTCAGACGTCTCTCCCAGCGCATATGCCACGATGTGCAGCGGACGCGAAGCAGTGACACGGGGGTCCAGCTGGCGCAGGGTCCCGGCTGCTGCGTTGCGCGGGTTGGCGAACAGGGGGTCGCCCGAGACAGCTCTCGACGCGTTCAGCAACTCGAAGTCCCGCCTGAACATGACCATCTCGCCCCGGATCTCGACCAGCTGTGGAATGCGGTTCCCGACGCTGGCCAGATTCATGGGAATGGAACGCACCGTCCGGACGTTGGTCGTGACGTCTTCGCCAGTCGTGCCATCTCCGCGCGTGGAAGCTTCGACCATCAGGCCCTTCTCGTAGCGGAGCGATATGGCAAGCCCGTCCATCTTGACCTCCGTCAGATACTCGACGGGTTCATCGCGTGCGAGCGCTCGCCGGACGCGGGCGTCGAAGAGCGTGACATCTTCTTCCGAAAACATGTTGCTGAGGCTGAGCATTGGCAAGCGGTGCTGGACGGTCGTGAACCCCCCAACCGGGGTTCCACCCACTCGCTGTGTTGGGGAGTCCGAGGTCACCAGATCCGCAAACTGGTCTTCCAGGCCCTTAAGCTCGCGCATAAGAGCGTCGAAGGCGGCGTCTGGTATCCTGGGACTGTCCAGTACATAGTATTCATAGTTGTGGCGCTCGATCTGCGCCTTGAGCTCACGTATGCGTTCGCGTGCTGTATCGCGGTCCACGGTTTCTCCCGTCAGGGTGCAAGGACCAGAAGACCGCTGCCGACAGCAAGGACGGAACGCATCCCTGGCAGCTGGAAAACCCGGGGAGACTCGCTCTCGGCCGTACTCCACTGGCGGACCAATGTTCCGGTCTTCATGTCATAGATGCCAAGGAAACATACGGCAGTCTGAGACGTGGTCTGCTCCTGGAACAGAAGCGCGCACTCTCCGACAGACATCGACGCGTCGATCGCAGTGAAGTTGAGTTTCGAGGCAGACAGCAGGTCCTTGCCGTCTCTGTCGATAAGCTCCGCAGTGCGCCCAAAGATCAGGAAGTCGTTGCCGAGGGCGCGAAGGTTGGGATTGTCCGGTGCGGCTGTCATCTGCGCTACCTGTTTGCCCTCCTGGTCGAAGAGATAGCGGGGCAGAGGAACGGAGGCGCCCGATGTGCTGCGGCTGTAGCCGGCAACTATGCGTGCACCGCTCTCTTCAACCGCCGTGACAAGTCCTCCCAGTTTCTGGTCCGGGTTGGGGATCGTGAACTTCGCGATGACCTTGCCTTGTGGAGAGATCGTATACACAGTCCCGCCAGCCAGCGTCACGACGAGCACACCGCTGCGCGCGAGGCTGACCTGTGACCCCCGGCCGAAATCGGGAACGGTGTAGCCACCAATGTACTTGCCTGCAATGTCGTACGTAACGAACTGCCGCGACTGATTCTCGAGGAATGAGTAGACAGCAGCGACTCCTCCGGTGACAGTGAACACAGCTTGCTCGACGACGCTGGGAGCCGTCGTCTTTCGCGACCATTTCTGGACAAGAGCGCCGTCCAGCAGCGTCAGCCGCTGTCCGGCCACCAGAAGGTACTTGCCCGACGTGCTCAGCGTCAGCGATGTGGGGCTGTCGGCCAGTTCCACCCCTTCGCTCTGACTCGCCCATCCGCGTAGCGTGAACACCTGGCCAGCGGCAGTGAGCACGTACCCCTGGTCCTGAGTGCCAACGATCCCGACGGGGTAGTCGCTAGTCTTGAACTGTGATACGACACGCAGAGCAGTCTGTCTGCCACGAAGCGCCCACACGGCTGTCGCACCCAAGGCCGCCGTCACTGCAACGACAACGGCCAACCAGTGCCAGTTGCGCAGGAACAGTCGCCGCAGACTATGTGACCGAACGGTTTTCTTCATCTCATCACCATGACAATTCTAGCCTGAACGGAGGGTTTGGCAAAGAGGAGGCTGGCGGACCCAGCACCACGCCGCTCCCGGCGTTGCTTTTGGTGGAAGCTCCAATATACTGACGATATCGACCAGGGAGGTGGCCAGTGGACAAGTTCACGGAACGGGTCATTGCAGGAGCGAAGAGCCTTAGTGCCAGTTACTGCGACTGCCGTCTTGTTGACATGGAACGCGAGGACGTATCAGTCGTAGGGGGAGCGCCCCGCGCCGTTGTGCATGCCCACCAGCGTGGGTTCGGAGTCCGCGTCATTGTGAACGGGGCGTGGGGATTCTCATCGTCGTCTGTCGTGGACGACGCCGAGGCCGACCGTATCGTCGAGGAGGCAGTGCGCATCGCGCATGCGAGCGCGCTGGCAAAGAAGAAGGATGTCGTGCTGGCTCCGATTTCTTCCAGTGAGGACATGATACCGCATCAGGCGGATGTCGATCCCTTCACGATCCCCGATTCCGACAAGATTGGACTGCTTGCGGAAGCTACACGGGCGATGATGCTCCCGGGAGTGGTTCTTGCGCGAGGCCAGATGCAGTTTCTGAAGGAGCGAAAGACCTTCGCTTCGTCCGAGGGCGCGTACATCATTCAGGACCGTATCGAGAGCGGAGCTGGCATCAGCGCCATGGCAGCAAGCGACGAAGGCGGCGTCCAGATTCGCAGCTACCCCATGTCCTTCTCTGGCGACAACGCTCAGTCGGGCTGGGAGTTTGTCGATGCCATGAAGCTTCTGGAACATGCGGAGCCGACTGCCAGGGAGGCACTGGCTCTCTTATCTGCCAAGGCCTGCCCATCGGGATTCAAGGACCTGGTCGTCGGGGGCCAGCAGCTTGCGCTGCAAGTCCATGAGTCATGTGGCCATCCCTCCGAGCTGGACCGGGTCATGGGGATGGAGGCATCATTCGCGGGGACGTCGTTCCTGACGCCCGACAAGAAGGGCAGCTTCCGCTACGGGTCCGACATCGTCAATCTGACAGCGGATGCTACGATTCCCCACGCCCTGGGGGGATTGGCGTATGACGACGAGGGCGTGAGGGGCCGCAAGGTGTACCTGGTGCGGAGCGGCGTTTTCGAGCACTACCTGAACTCGCGAGCATCGGCACCCGTCGTCGGCGAAGAACCCATGGGAGCGATGAGGGCCGACGGCTTCGCCCGTTCTCCCATCGTCCGCATGGTGAGCATCAACCTCGAGCCAGGCGATCTGACCTTTGAGCAGTTGATTGGCGGTGTCGAGGACGGGCTCTACGTGGATGGCATCAAGAGCTGGTCCATCGATGACCGGCGCCTGAATTTCCAGTTCGGCAGTGAGATCGGCTGGGAGATCAGGGGAGGAAAACTGCAGGATATGGTCAGGAATCCGACGTATACCGGGGTCACGTATGAGTTCTGGAGGTCTTGTGACGGTATCGGAGGCCCTGAGCTGTACCACGTGTGGGGTGTCGACAATTGCGGCAAGGGGGAGCCCATGCAGGTGGCCCATGTATCGCATGGCACGTCGCCAGCTCGGTTCCGCCATGTTCAGGTGGGGGTGCTGCATGAGTAGGGAACTGCTTTACGGCCTCATGCAGGACGCATTGAAGGCCTCGGACGCTGACCAGGCGGAGATCGTGGCAATGAAATCCAACAGCGCTCTCACATGGTATGCCGAGAATATCATCCATCAGAACGTCGCAGAGCATACAGCTCAAGTCCAAGTCCGCGCAGTCGTCGGGAAGAAGGTCGGGAGCGCTTCGACGACCGACTGCTCCCCCGAGGGCCTGACACTCGTCGTGCAACAGGCGTCACAGGCTGCTCGTCTCATGCCTGACGATCCTGATTTCCCGGGTCTCCCGCCTCCTTCCCTGCCAGTGGGAACACCTGCAACTGTCGGCGGATGGGTCGCTGCGACGGCCGCATCTGAACCGAGAGAACGGGTTCTTGCGGTGAAGAAGATCATCGAGCGGGCAGAACGTGATGACCTGCGGGCGGCTGGGACCTATCAGGTGCAGGATTCTGAACTGGCAGTCGTCAGTTCCATGGGTGTTTCTGCCTATCACCAGTACACTGTCGCGGTGCTCAAGGCTGTCGTCATGGGCGACGACAGTTCCGGGTATGGTCTCATGTCGTCCGCCGACGTAGCAGACATCGATCCGGAAGCCGTAGGCGAGCAAGCTGTGCGAACGGCAGTGGAGACGCGGCACCCCATCGAGGTCGAGCCAGGAGCCTTTGACGTGGTCCTGAGCCCGTTTGCCGTAGAGGAGCTTATGGGAATGCTGGCGTATCTCGCCCTGTCGGCCCGCAGTGTCGAGGAGCACACCTGTTTCCTGGAGGGACACGAGGGCGAGCAGCTCGCCTCCCCTATCGTCAGTTTGTACGATGACGGACTGGATCCTTCAGGAATGCCCATTCCCTTCGACTTCGAGGGCATGCCCAAGCGTCGTGTCGATTTCCTTACTGAAGGCAGGGGAGGCAACGTCGTGTACGACTCCTACTACGCTGCCAAGATGGGTCGCGCGACGACAGGGCATTCGCTTCAACAGCCCAACGACATGGGCCCCTATCCCCTCAACATCTTCATGGGAGCTGGTGACAGCAGTGAGGCCGACATGGTTTCCCATGTCGAGCGGGGCATCTATGTGACCCGTTTCTGGTACGGCAACCCCGTCGAGCCGCGTCGCGCTGTGGTCACCGGGACGACGCGTGATGGCACGTACCTCATCGAGGATGGCCGCAAGACGCGTGGCCTGCAAAACATGAGGTTTACGCAGGGGTTGGTCGACATGCTTGCGCACACGGTCGAAATCAGCCGAGACCGCGCGGTCCTGGCTTCAGCATTTGGAATCGGCGCCATGGTACTCCCCAGCATCCGAGCCGAGGGGTTCCAGTTCACCGGCGTGACCCGGTAGCAGAACGGCAACAGGAGGTACACAGATGAGACGTATCGCAATCATGACGGCGGGGGCGGATGCACCAGGGATGAACGCGGCAATCCGCTCCGTTGCAAGGCGTTCGTTTGAACTTGGATATGATGTACTGATGGTGCGAGATGGGTTTGAAGGACTTGTCCGCGGCGACATCGACATCATGAACAAGAAAACAGTTTCCGGTATCCTTCCTCTGGGTGGAAGCATCCTCGGCAGTTCGCGAGTGGCGACAGAATTCGCGGTCCAGAACCTGGTGAAGATACGTGACGTCCTGGAGAGAAACAGCATCACGACCAGCATCATCATTGGTGATCGCAGCGCCGTGGGTGTGGCGGCAGTACTTGATGCAAACGGCATTCCGTGCGTCGTCGTGCCCAACACAATTGACAATGACGTCTTTGGCACGGACTTCAGCATAGGATTCGACAGCGCGATCACGACCATCAGCGATGCGCTGGACAAACTTCATACGACAGCGTCGGCACACCACCGCGTCATGATCGTGGAAGTCATGGGCCGGCAGTCCGGCTGGCTCGCATTGTATGGGGGTCTTGCAGGGGGAGCCGATTTCATAGCCATTCCCGAGCAGCCCGTGCCGATCGAGACGCTCGCAGCGCACCTGAAGCAGCGAAAGGAAGAGGGCAAGGACTTCTCCATCGTCGTCATCGCCGAGGGATACCCGGCAGCCACGCACGAAGCGACCGTTGCGGGCAGGCCCGTTGCAGGGTACGGACTGGCAGAAGCATTGGCCAGCACGACCAGCCTTTCCGTACGAGTGACTGTGCTGGGCTATCTCCAGCGAGGCGGCTCGCCCACGGTCTTCGACCGTCTGCTGGCGACGCGGCTCGGGCTTGCCGCTGTGAATGCGGTGCGCGAAGGCAAGTCCGGCATCCTCGTGGGCGAGATCGGGCAGCACATCGCCTTCACCGACCTGAGGGAGGCGACGACACAGCCGCACACGATCCCAGCCGATGTTGTGCTGCAGGCCAAGACGTTCTACTAGATCCTGGCTGATCAGCCACACTGCCACGTGATGCGAAACGCCCCGGTCATCAGGCCGGGGCGTTACTGGTTGTGAAATGTCGTGAGGCGATCCAGACTACTTGCCCCAGTCGCGGGGATAGAGGAAATCGATGCCGACGGTGCGCTGGGACAGCTTGGCGACAGGAGGAGAGACGCGCTTGAACTGGGATGCCAGGATCTTGTGCTCAACGCGGTGCACAAGGTCGGTTTCGAAGCCCTCTGACACGATTTCGGCGGACGAGCACCGCTGGTCGACCAGGAGGTACAGGACCTGGTCGAGTGTTTCGTAGCTCACACCAATTTCTCCCTCGTCTGTCTGGCCGGCCCAGAGGTCCGCGGAAGGTGGCTTGGCGATGACCTGCTGCGGCAGTCCGATGTGACGCGCGAGCGACCGCACCTGGGTCTTGTACAGGTCGCCGATGGGCATGAGGGCGCAGGCCATGTCACCATACCACGTCGAGTAGCCGACCAGCAGTTCGCTCTTGTTGCTGGTTCCGACGACGAGGGCATTCTCCTTCTTCGACTGGTCGAAAATGACGGCCATGCGCATGCGGGCGAGCAGATTGCCCGTCCGCAGCCGGTCGATTCCAGGCTGCTGTGCCAGGTACGCATCGGCCATTCTGCTGATGTCCAGTTCCTGCCAGGGAATGCCACAGAACTCGAACATGGTGCGCGCGTCCCGCCTGCTTTCGTCTGAACTGGCCTTGTAGGGGAGGAAGATGGCATGAACATGTTCAGCCCCGAGAGCGTCGACAGCCAGCTTGAGCACCACTGCAGAGTCCAATCCACCGGAGAGGGCGATGCACGCCTCTGTGAACCCACTCGTGTACAGCTCTTCCTGAACAAACTTGCGAAGGTAGTCGTAGACCAGAGTGTTGTTGAGTGCAAGGCTGTCGGCCGTCATGAGTCCCTCCTCGCTTCCAGGGCATGGCGCACAATTGCCAGGTCTTCCTCCCGGTGAATGGGAAGCTGGTAGCGGTGTCGTGCTATGTGTGACGTGTCGACGGTTCCGAGAAGCTGTGCGGCCTCGAACCGAGGAGCCAAGGCGGTGATCTCTCCGACTGGGTCGCTCAGTGCCGAACCTCCATAGAATCCCAGCCCGTCGTCGAAGCCAACGCGGTTCACGTACACGACGAACATCCCGAGGAATGTGCTGGCCGAGCCGAGGGCCAGGCCGACGGTCTGCTCTATGGCGAGTTCTTCTCCGCCGAAGCCGCGCGCCGGCATGGCACTGGGCGCCAGCAGCAGGTCCACACCAAGAGCCGACATGGCGGACACCTCGAGGGGGTGGAACAGGTCACGGCAGATAACGATGCCGGTGCGCCCGAAGCGAGTATCGAAAACCGACAGGTTCCGTCCGCGCCCGAAGAACTTGAGTTCGTCGAACATGCCGTGTGTTGGCAGGTACATCTTGCGGTGGACGTGAACGACGTCACCGGCGTCCATGAAGAACGCACTGTTGTAAGGAATGCCGTCCTCGCCCTCTTCGACGAAGCCTGCGCAGATCGCTATATGGTGCGAAAGATCACGCAGGGGACCGAACGCAGGACAGTCGGCGCGGCGCATGAGGTCAAGCGTCTGGTCCTTGAGCGTGTATCCTGTGAGCGACAGTTCGGGGAACACAATCAGGTCGGCGCCAGCTTCGAGGGCCTGCTCCGCCTGTGCCACGTGCATCTTCAAGTTGCTGTCCAGGTCACCGCACGCAGGGTTCACCTGAGCAAGAGCGACGGTATAGGTCATGGGACCTCCTTGATCGGATGGATGTTGTGACGAACGAGGACGAGCACCGGAAGGCCGAGAAGAATGACCACGGCCGCTTCACCGGCGATGATCGACAGTGCTATCGGCAG
>JAPLGI010000049.1 GCA_026390245.1 Caldisericota bacterium | reverse complement strand
CCTGGCCAGTTCCTCCGAGCCGCGCCAACTGGAGCGTGCCTGTTCTGGCCTGCCCGAGAGCGCCACTTTGTACCGGGACCTGCCACGGTACCTGGCTCCTTCGGCACTCCTGGAGGGTCGAGGAGGTGTCGTATATGAACTACGTGACTTGTAGAGTTTCATCCAATCCGGCTCTTCAGGGTAGGAGGTTTCGCCTGATCTGTCACCCGCTCAGAGCGACCGGCCGCAGGAGGAACAGAACTTGGCTCCGGGCTTCACCGGGGCGCCACATCCGGGGCAGAACTTCGGGGTCTTCGCGGGTGCCGCATCCTTGGGCGTCGTCTTCTCCTGAGGTACCGGGTGGGAAGGAGCGGCCTGCTTTGACTTCACGGCCACCCCGGCAGCGTCGGCTTGCCGTTCAACAACCATGCCGGAAAGCAGCAGGTCGCCCATTTTCTGGCCGTACTGTTCAAGCGACAGCGGTTGATGATTGACTTGAAGAACGCCGTCCCTGGTATCGAAACGGAACCAGTGGTTTGCCAGTGCGGTGGAAGCGATGTACCCTCGCTGGAGTGTCCGCGGACCGTCGGGGCCGACCACATCAAGGCTGTAGCCACAACTGCTCACCCAACTGCGCAGAAATTCGGACCCTATGCGCATGCCTGCCTCGCCAAACAGGAGCACTGTATCGGTGTCGTCGGCGCGCTTGGTGCCAACAAGGAATCCCCGTTTCACAACTTCTTCCAGGCCATCACTCCCCATCGATCCGATATTCTCGGCAAGGCTGGGATTCAACACCAGCAATGACGGCAGAAGCCAGCGAATGTCCTGGCTGTGGATAGCGGCCACTGCGCTGGATCCAAACTCAGTGGGCGTAATTGTCGGGTCGGCTGTGCGCCGGTATGCCAGCATATCCTGGTAGGCCGAGCGGCGAAACACATCAATCGTGTGGAACGCGGCGACAAGAGTTGACAGGGTGCAGGGCGGTGCCAGGAGATTGGGCTCTCCTTCCCCTGTGTTGGTACCCATCTGGTGCACCAGCCACTCAGAGCAGGACCGCGGCGTATCGAAGAGGCGGATACCCCACTCCCCGTCACCGGGCGCAATCGCAACCAGCATGTCTCCCGCGGACCTTGATGCATAGACGCGGATACTTCCCAACGGTACCATGCCACCACCCACCAGCAGTTCCAGGCGCAGGTCCGGCCGTGCCAGTACTCCGGCGACTGCCGCGAACGCGGCGTCGCTCGCGGGCTGCTGCGCGGGGTCGCTCATGGTGCCCGACCCGGGGACATAATCTGCCAGTGCCTCGGCGAATGGGGAAAATGCAGTCGGCTGCAAGTGCAGCTGATCCACCAGGAGCACTCCGAGGTCTGAAGAGCGAAGAGCGAACGTTGTACTGGTTGTGCCACTGTCAGATTGAGTGCTCATTGTTGTCTCCTCCTGCACGAGTGTCGGTGGGCATCACAAGGCTCCAGAGTTCATCAGGGACTGAATCGGCGGGCACTGGCTGCCCCAGAGCAGTTTCCATCAATTCCTGCACAAAGACAAACGGCTCATCCTCGGTGCGTATTCCTTCAAACAGCGTACTGTCCATACGACTGCCCGCCAGGGCCAGGAATGGGCACGCCCGCGTGTCGGAACGAAGAGTCATCGACGTGTCACTGGGTTGAATCCACAGTAGCTTTCCAGCCTCCATCCACGGCTTCAGGTCGAAGTCGCGATCCAGTGCGGCAATGTCACCGTCGCAGGACCACGTCAACACCCCCTGGCTGTCAACAACTTCATAGAAGTCCGTCCCCCACGTATTGACACGATTGGGCACCTGCTCAGGATGCTCGGCGAAGTAGGCAATCGCGTATCCTGCATGGGGACCGATCTGAACCTGACTGAGCACTGCGCAGACACCGGGCAACGCCAACAGGCGTGGCACGACATAGGGAACTTCCGGGCCGGGCCGGACTTCGAACGGCGTCTTCTCAAGTGGGGAACCCAACCGGAGGGCGCCTGCAAGGCCAATGAAACCCGCGGCCAGTGGCTGGAACGGTCGCAGCGGCTGGCTGGAGTTCCACGACAGCCCGTCCAGTCCGACAGTATCGATGGCATACTCCAGCAGGTCGCCGCTCAGGGGACTCCTGGACAGGGCGACGATGGGCATGACAGCCAGATACCGTTCCCACAGGCCGCCAATCTCCTCTCCCCAGTGTCTCAGCTCCTGCAGGACTTCCGGCGGTGCCTGTTCGGGGTCCCTGTCCACCATTGCCAGCAAATCGACTTGCCGAGCGTGTGCGATCGCGTGCCGTGCAAGCAGTTCGGCCCGCTCCGATGTCGTCATTGCCAATTGTCGCATGGCAGCCTCCTATGGAGCCGGCGGGATGTAGCTGGCTGCGCCGACTGTACCGTCTGCGCCGACCGTGATAATGGGCTTTCCCCCGACTCCATGGCTTTTGATGATCTTCTCGTAGACTTTGTAGTCAGCCGGCGTTCGCGGTATCCAGTTCATGTGCGCCCCATGGGTGACGGGGACTCCACGCGCAGCGCACCACTGGACAAACGCCTTCTCCTCGGCGGCCGTCACGGGCGCACCACCAACCCTCGTAATCTTGAACAAGTCAAGATCCGAGATGACTGGCCGGCCCGACGCTGTGTCGACCAGGACGCCGCCCTTCACCGTGAGCGTCCCTTCCTTGATGAGCTTCCCCACCTTCGGTCCGGCAAGCTCACCCACCCGATCTGCGACGCGGTCCTCGATTTCCCTGATCATCTGAGCCTTCCGACCACTCGGTATCCCTGGGTTGCTCTTGATGCCGTTAATGAGCTTGTCTACCGCCTTCTTGTCAGGCATGAAGTGTCCGACCGATCCCTCGGGCCCTTTGCCGCCGATCAACCCGTCGATGAAGTTCATACCCTTGTTCTTGATATCCTGTCCCTTGGGCACTCCGTTCTTCACGAAGCCCGAGATGGTCCCCTGCGGGCGTACGCCGACTTCAACACCAAACTTCTTCGCTCCTTCCTGAATTGTCTTCAGGTGGCCGGGATTGACTCCCGTCGAAGGGACTGCGCTGCTTACCGGCTTCAGTACGCCTCCTTTCAGTTTGGCAGCATCGTCTGCGATGGTCTGTGCCGCCTTGGCTTCTCCCGAAGCGAAGGTCTTGATAATCCCGTTGATGAGGGATTTTGCGCCTGCCTTGAGGTCGCCTTTCAGAATCTGCGCACCCGCGACCGTCAGAATCTCCTTACCTGCCAGGAGCGCTGCCTTTGCCTGACCGGCGGTCAAGATCGTCATCCCAATCTTCGCCGTCCCAATCAGTACGTTGCCAAAGCGATCGAGGACGGGGACATTGGGATCCCAGGACTTGACCCAGTTGTCCCAGCCACCCGAGTCCTTAATGGCTTCCCACATCTTCTTGGGATCCGTCAAGGTCGTCCACAGGGCGTCGGCGGCACCCGTGATGATCTTGCCACCAACGTCCACAGCCGTGGAAGCTCCCGTCTTCAGATCCTTCCAGGCCCCGCTGGCGGTATCCCAGATAAGCTGGGGATTGTTCCATGCATCCTGTGCAGCACCGACAACATCGTTCGCGAAGTTCTTGAGGGGCGTTGTGACAACGCTGGGGTCGTTGTAGACCGCCTTTGCGCCTTCGTAGATGGAAGCCACTCCTTTGACTGCCAAGTCTTTGGCGCCCGTAGCAAGAGCTGACACGGCGTCTCCGATTTGAACCGCCTCACCTTCCCAGTTCTTCCACGCACCTGCCAACAACCCTCCCCAGGAATTGGCTTCTTCTGCTTCTGCCTGGGCTTTCACAGCGTCTGCAGCAGCTTTCTCCGCCCTTGCCCTGCGTTGTTCCGGCGTCAGAGGTACGCTCCCTGGTGCCACATTCATGCCCAGAGGAGGAGGTATGTCCGGCAGTCCGAGCTTCGCCGGGTCAATGCCATGCTTCTTCATGTATCCATATGCCGCACCGAGGTTGGTCGCCAGAAGTCCGGCCAGGAGTGCCGCCTCTGCTGGTGGAATTCCCAGCTTCTTGGTCATTGGCCAGCCCGCATTCCTGGTGAGACCCTGGATGGTGCGACCGCTCTCTGCCCATCCACCATCGTCGGCAAGAACCGGTGTCAAGGCGATTGCAACAGTGCATGCGAGAGCAAGGAAGAGCAGGAAGGCACCAGGAACCCTCGTCGCCTTGCGCCGCCGCAACATCGATCCTCCTATGGCAACCAGCACGACGACGAGAGCACCCCAGAATGTGAATTGCGCCCAGCGCGTAGGTGTCCGCCGCATTGCGGAAGCCGCGAACCCAAGTGCCAAGCCCGGGAACAGCAGAAATGCATAGTCCGATTCAGCCCCGTAGGGTGCCAGCCGCACCTTGAGAAAGCGCCGCAGGTCCGACAGTGCCAGCCGCAGTGCTATGTGCTCGAAGCTCATGTCCAATGCCATCGTCACCAGGAGGAACCCGGCTGCGTATGCCCAGGCCGACATGTAATTGTGCATCGTCGATCCAATGACGACTGCGGCGATCCCGCCTAGCCCGAACGGAATGAGAGCCCGTGCTCTCAGATTGCGGAATGCCCGGACCAGCCACGACGGAGACAGCACGATACCTTTTGCCCAGGCAACGGGCGACGAGAACAGCCGGCCGAAGAAGGATGTAACGAAGTAGGAGACAACCGCCCAGAATGCTACACCGCCACGGGGATTCTGCATCGTATCGACCATCCATCCAAGGATAGGTTTTGTCGGGTACAAGACGGTGTTGTTGGGACCGACCAGCAGCCATGTATGAAAGAACCATGTTGCGCACGCCGTCACAATGCTCGAGACGATCGTACTGGGAAGATTCTCCAGCCAGCTCCTTACCATCAGGACTGCCAGCTGCCATAGGGTCTGTGGTGCCGCCTCCTGTCTGGGCGGCGCCCCGCGACCGTGCCGGCCGCGCTTGGCAGATGACGCCTGGCCGGGCTCCGTTGCCGGATGCTGTCGCGCCGACTGGTCGTCTGTGGCGGATGGAATCCATGTCTGACCGTCCCATGTCAGCCATCCCCCGGTTGCTGGATCGACCTGCCACCAGACACCACTGGATGTCATGAACCGCAGTTTCGATACCTCCTGCTGATAGTGCTCCGGCGTGATGGCACTGCTTGCAAGCTGCTGCTGCAGCTCCTTGTATGTGCGACTCACTTCGTTGAAGTCCATGACCGCCTCCCCCCCGTCCCAAATCCTCAGCCCGCAAACGGATGCACGGTTGAGCTCAGTCGTCGTTTTCAGTATGCACCGTCCAGTCGTACTGTGCAAGACTTCAGGGCATGACGGAGCTCACCATGCCGGTTGCCTTGACAACCTCATACCATCCGAACGTCGCCGAGTGCCCACCCAGTTCGTCCTGGACGAGTTCATAGGCATGCACTGTGTAAGTGGTCGCGTCCTCCGAGTCAACGTCGATGACAACCTGATTGCCCAGGCTCCTGGTCTCCACCAGCTTGATCCAGGCCGCAACGTCGGGGAGGGCTGTCACACGCGCGACCGCATCGTCCTTCGATGTGACAGGTCCGGAGAGCGACGGTGTGCGGTGACACCCCGTGATGCCAAGCAGCAACAGGAGAACGACAAGTCCTCCGAGCATCCTTCGTGTGTGCATCATCATCTTCCTCCTTCTATGTCCACCAATGTCTGCCGATCGATGATGGTGAGGCCATCTCTCGTGGCACACCAGAGATTGCCGCTGGTATCTTCCACCATTGACTTCACTTCGTCGTTGGACAGCCCGTCCATCGTCGTGAGTAGCCTGAATCCACTACTTGTCTGGACCGCCATGCCCTGGTATTCGGATCCGATGATCAGGGTGCCACCTGAGGTCACATAGATCGAACGAGCCTTGCCTCCTGCCAGTCCTCCGGCTTTGCCCAGTGTCCGCCGTGGTTGCCAGGAGTCACCTTTGCGCTCGAACTGAACTGCACCGCCATCGTCGAGGAAGCCTGTCCCGACCCAGACAGTGCCGTCGGGTGCCTCCAACAGAGTGACCACATCGTTGTGTGGCAGGCCGCCAGAGGTCGCAAATGTCTGCCACCCGGATGCATTGCGTATTGCGAGCCCGCCTGCTGGCGCAACGTACGAGCCAAACCACAGGCTGCCACCCTTGTCTTCCAGCATGACGCGCACCATATCCTCGGCGAGA
>JAPLGI010000036.1 GCA_026390245.1 Caldisericota bacterium | reverse complement strand
CTGGCGCGTTTTGCGAATCGTTTTGATATTCCGACATGGGAATTGGTTGAGGCCTGCAATACACACTCGAGAGTCAACATTCTCATGCCCGGGATTGGTGTCGGGGGGCATTGTATCCCGTACGCCTCGCCCTATCTGTTTGGTTCGCTCTCCGACCAGGATGAATGTGCCGACCTTCTGCCGACCTTCGTCTCTGCGCGCCAGGCGAACGCCGCTCAGCCGGGCTATATTGCCCGGCGCATGTCGAGGAAGATGGGTGGGCTCGCAGGCAAGCATGTCTTGTTTGTTGGCATCGCCATGAAGGACTATTCGGACGATGTCAGCGTCAGTCCGGCAGTCGACCTTGCAATGGCGCTTGGCAAAGCGGGGGCCGAAGTGCGTGTTCTGGACAACATCGCAGAGACACCCAAGGAATTCGAATGCGAGAACGACCTTGATGCAGGCTCGTTGTGGGCGGATGCACTGGTCCTGCCCATACGACAGACCAATGTAGACTATGGCCATGTGAAGAGTATCGCTCTGGCTGCGGGCGGCCGCCTGACTCTTTGTGACTTCAGGGGAGTTTTTGAACATGACGCCGACGTCCTCAAGCAGCCCTGGTACGTTCGTCTATAAGACACAGATGGCCCTTTCGGACAATGGCTGACCGAGTGCATGTCGCCGGCATTCCGGTAGACAATCTGGACATGGACGAGGCTCTCGCCGTCATCGGCGACTTCGTCGCCTCGGGGACCCCGCACATGGGTGTGGCCATCAATCCTGAGAAAGTCATCAAAGCCAAGCAGGACAGAGTCCTGGAGCGGGTTCTCCGCCACAGCGACCTGAATTTCTGCGACGGGATTGGCATCATCTGGGCTTCCAGGGTGTTCTACCACGAGCGCATCAAGTCCCGGATCACCGGTGTAGACCTGTTCTTGCGCCTTCTCGAAACTGCGGATGCTCGTGGATGGCGCCTGTTTCTGCTTGGATCCCGCCCGGAAGTCCTCTCCAAAGTGGTGGCAATTGTCAAGGAGAGATATCCAGGTCTAGCCATGGCCGGTTGGCACGACGGATACTTCACTCTGGCCCAAGAACCCGGTTTGGTGGCTGAGATCGCCACTTCCAGAGCCGATATCATGTTTGTTGGCATGGGCAGTCCCAAGCAGGAGAAGTTCCTTGCGGGCAACCTTTCGACCATGGGTGTTTCGTTTGCCATGGGCGTGGGAGGAAGCTACAACGTCCTGTCCGGGGAGTTCAAGCGTGCACCTGCCCGGGTCCAGAGACTCGGCCTTGAGTGGCTGTACCGTTTTGTGCTTGATCCCAAGCGGCTCCCACGGATTCTTTCTCTCCCGCGCTTCGTCGGCATTGTGCTGCGGTCTCCCAGGGAGCATGTCGACAACATCGACTTCTTTGGCATTTCAATCAGCAACAGAGATGTCGATGAGCTTCTCGAGATGGCAGACGGCTTCGTGAGAAGCGCAACGCCTCATCTCATTGTCACACTCAATGGTGAGATGGCTGCGCGCGCATTCAGAGACGCCGAGTTTCTCGAGATTGTCCAGCAGGCGGACATGGTCGTTGCTGATGGTGTAGGCATCGTGTGGGGCGCACGCATGTTGGGTCCGCGTATCGAGAACCGCATCCCCGGCATCGAGTTCTCGGGCTCCCTGCTGGCACTCGCAGAACGCAGGGGCTATCGCGCGTACTTCCTCGGTGCACAGCCGGAAATCGTTGAACGGGCCGCGGCGAACGTGATTTCCCGTTACCCGGGCCTTCATCTCGTTGGTTTCCATTCCGGCTACTTTGATGCAGAAGAAGAGACACGCATGATCCAGGAAATCCGGGAAGCGCACATTGACATCCTGCTGGTCGGCATGGGCGGAGGAGCACAAGAAAAGTGGATCTGGCGTCATCGGGACATAGGCATCCCGATTGCCATTGGCGTCGGCGGGACGTTCGATGTCTGGAGCGGACTAGTCCGCCGGGCACCACGATTCGTACAGAAAACGGGCACGGAGTGGCTGTACAGACTGGTTGTCCAGCCGAGCCGTGTGCGGCGCGTAGGGAGTATCTTCTACTTCATGTTCCGTGTGCTTGCTCATCGTCGGACCACATCCAGGAGCTAGATGATTCGAATCCTTGTCCTTGGCTACTATGGATTCGGGAATTTTGGCGACGAGCTCATTCTCTCGGCCGTCCAGGATGAGCTGACAAATATCAACTGCGAAGCGGTTTTTGCAGTCAACGAACCAGCTCAGTACGCCAGCCCCGACTGCTGTCGACACACCTTCGTCGATCGACATGACCTTTCCGCGATGAGAGTGGCTCTGGGGACGTGTGACTATGTGATGCTGGGTGGGGGAGGCCTCATCCAGGACGCCACCAGCTCTCGAAGCAGCCTGTACTATCTCGGTATTCCTCTGCTGGGCGCACTCCGCAAGAAGCGAATCTTGTCATATGCGCAAGGTGTCGGTCCAATC
>JAPLGI010000200.1 GCA_026390245.1 Caldisericota bacterium | reverse complement strand
GGCGAGGCCATCGACTGGCGCTACACCCTGTACAACGGCAATGACCAGCCTCTCGTGCTGACCTTCACGTCGTCTCAGACCTACGACCTGATTGTGCGCCAGGGTGGCAGGACCGTTGCCCGGTGGTCGACCGGCAAAGCATTCGCCGACGTCATGAGCACCCGCACCGTCATGATGGGCGAGACCATGGAGCTCAAGGGCTCGTGGAAACTACCGACGGAACTTGCGATCGGCACCTTCGAGCTGGAGTTCATCCTGACCAGCACGACCACCGAACCGACGGGCGCCAAAACTCAATTCACTGTGGGCAAGGCAAGCGTGGCTGACCTGGGGGCCAACCTCACCACCGACAAGCTCATCTACCGCGTTGGAACGACCATCACGGTCAAGTACACCATCACCAACCTGACGGACCAGCCTCTTGTCCTGACCTTCCTTTCCTCTCAGCAGTTTGACTGGACCGTCACTGACGCCGAGGGCAACCTCGTCTACCAGTGGATGGCCAACAAGAAGTTCGCCGCGGGCATCACCCACCTTACGATCCCCGTCGGAACCAGCGACGGCTTCGAGAGCTCATGGGACATTCCGCCGGACCTCAAGCCCAACGGCTTCTACATTCATTTCACCGTGCTGGACGACAGCCTCGGCGTGCTCAAGACGCAGCGAGCTGCCGTGCTCATGGGCAGTACGCCGCCCTCAAGCTAGACACGGAGACGCCCCCTCTCGTGAGGGGGCTTTTCAGTTTGCCCTTGTGCAGCCAGGGAAGGGCCGGTTCGGCACTCGCTTGACTGACGACTGCCCTTTTCTATACTTCAGAAAATGAAACGGCATGTCAGAAGGGCATGTGGCTGGCATGCGAACGGTTCCATCAAAGGGAGAATCGCTATGCGGCATGGCTCGGCATCTGAACTGTTGATGGTCCTCGCCTGTGCACACGGCGCGATCCGGAGAGGCGACGCGTGACTAATGAGTCTTTCGTGGCTCTTGTCGGCAACGCCGCCCTGCTGCTTTCGCTGGTCTACATCTATGACCTGCTGAATGTCTTCCGCTGGGTGTCCAGCACGTGGATACGCCAGGCAATCGCCGGCATTGCCGTCGGTGCGGTCGGTATCTTCGTCATGCTGATGCCCTGGACGTTTGTGCCTGGCATCACGTTCGACACGCGGTCGGTCCTGCTGGCCGTCTCTGGACTGTTCTTCGGCACGATCCCCACGGTGGTAGCCGTCCTCATGACCGCCGCGTTGCGCGTGGCTCTCGGAGGCGGCGGCGTGGTGATGGGTGTGTCGGTCATCGTCGCCTCCGGCGCTATTGGCGTGGCCTGGCGGCATGCGCGGAATCGTGAGCTGGCCACGCTCTCGTTCCAAACGCTCTACGCGCTCGGACTGGTCGTCCACATCGTCATGCTAGCGCTCACCTTCACGCTGCCACCAACTTCGGCCATCCCCGTGTTCCACAGCATCGCCCTCACGGTCATCATCATCTATCCCATCGCGACCGCCGCGCTTGGCATGCTGATGGCCGACCGCCTGCGGCGTGATCAGGCTGCTGGAACTGTCCGCGAAAGCGAGAGCCGATTCCGGGCGCTCTTCGAGCAGGCGGCCATCGGCGTTGCCAAGGTCGAGACGGCAACAGGCCGATTCGTCCTCATCAACCAGCGCTACGCGGACGTCGTCGGATACTCCCGTGAAGAATTGCTTGCCCTGGACTTCCAGACCATCACCTTCCCCGATGACAGGCTCAACGACGCGCACAACATGAACCTGCTTGTGTCCGGACAAGTCCGGGAGTTCACGACCGAGAAGCGATACCGGCGCAAGGATGGCACCCAGGTGTGGGCCGACCTGACCGTCTCGGCGCTGTGGAATCCTGGAGAGGAACCGACGTACGATATGGCCATGATCGAGGACATCACGGAGCGCAAGCGGGCGGAAGAGGCTCTGACATCATCCGTGTCGCTGCTGAAGGCCACCATGGACTCGACGGCTGACGGCATCCTTGTTGTGGACCTGGCTGGACGAATTACGCTCTGGAATCAGAAGTTCACGGACATGTGGGGCATCCCGGATGAGATCATGTCCAGGCACGTTGATAAACTGGCACTCGACTACGTTCTCCAACAACTTGCGCAGCCGGAGGAGTTTCTGGCCAAGGTCACAGAACTCTATGGATTGCCGGAAGAGTCGAGCATCGATCAATTCGCACTGTCTGACGGACGTGTCTTCCGGCGCTACTCCCAGCCTGAGCGAATCGGCGATGAGGTCGTCGGCCGCGTGTGGTCCTTCTCGGACATCACCGAGCGCAAGCAGGCTGAGGAATCGGCCCTGCGGGAACAGGCGTACTTCGACCAACTGGTCGAGACAGCTCCGGAAGGCATTGCAGTCACCCACGGACAGGGCGTGGTTCTGCGGGTGAAT
>JAPLGI010000143.1 GCA_026390245.1 Caldisericota bacterium | reverse complement strand
GATACCCCCGTTCTCATCAAGATCACTCCCCAGGTAACGGATATCGTCGAGATTGCCAGGGCACTGAAGCGCGCTGGCGTCGACGGTGTCACTGCAAGCAACTCGGTGCCTGCGCTGATTGGCGTCGATGTCGAGACACTCGAACCGCGTCCTTCCCTCTTCGGCGAGGGTGCGTATTCGGGCATGACCGGCATGGCCATCAAGCCCCTCACGCTCCGTACCATCGCAGAGATTGCCCAGAATGTCGATATCACCATCAGTGGGAATGGTGGGGCCTATTCCTGGAGTGACGCCGTGGAACTGATGGCTGTTGGAGCGTCCAATGTGCAGTTCTGCACACTCCCGATGCATCACGGTTTTGGCACGATACGGGATCTCAGGAGCGGTCTTGCCGACTACCTCGATCGCAAGGGATACACATCGCCGCTGGACATTGTCGGCAAGGCGCTCGGCAGCATCAAGGGCCAGGAACTGTTGGCAACCCCTCAGTCGCATTCGGATATCGACCTTGACCAGTGCATCGGTTGCGGCAATTGCTTCCGGGCTTGCACCGACGGAGCGCACAGAGCTATTCTGTGGGATGTCGAGAAGAGACAGCCGTCCGTTGATGCCGACAAGTGCCCCGGGTGTGGGCAGTGCATGCAGGTCTGTCCGGTGAACGCCATTCGGATGAAGGAGGAACTGGACGGCAAGATTCACTACTTCCAGTTCACAGGAACCCGCTGAGTCCGACTCAGGCGCCTCTGTCCCCTGTGGCTCCTGCTGCAGGGGACATTCGCATGTGGCGCCGGTTGAGTGCCGTTGTGAACCCGGTATACTTACGAGGAGAGTTTGTCACGTTTATTTGCCAGCCGAAATCTTGAGGAGGTAGTATGAGCAATGATGAGCGGTTTTCGACCTTGCGGTCGAAAAGAGAGCAGATCATCGCAGGCGGAGGAAGCGGTCGCGCCAAGAAACAGCATGAAGCCGGCAAGCTGACCGCACGCGAGCGCATCGAGCTCCTGCTGGACCCAGGTTCATTTCAGGAAGAAAATGTCTTCGTGAGTCATCGGAATACAGGGTTTGGGCTGGACAAGCAGGAATTGCCTGGCGATGGTGTGGTCACGGGCCATGGATATGTCGATGGTCGCCTGGTCTTCATCTATTCCCAGGATTTCACCGTTGCGGGGGGTTCACTTGGCGAGATGCATGCAGCGAAGATCGCTCATGTGCAGGACCTTGCGCTGAAATTTGGAGCTCCCATTGTCAGCATCAGTGATTCTGGTGGAGCCCGCATCCAGGAAGGCATCGACTCGCTGAAGGGCTACGCCAGCATTTTCTACCGGAACACGCTCAGCTCGGGGGTCATTCCTCAGATTTCCATGATTGCGGGCCCTTGTGCTGGCGGGGCGGTCTATTCACCGGGCATTATGGATTTTGTCGTGATGACCGATCAGGCTCGTATGTTCATCACTGGTCCAAAGGTCATCCAGAGTGTCACAGGCGAGGAAGTTACAGACGAGGAGCTCGGAGGTCTCGCTGTGCACGCCGAAAAAAGCGGCAATGTCCACTTGGCAGCAGCCAATGATGAGGAGGCCATCCACCTCATCCGCGAGCTCCTGTCCTATCTGCCAGCGAACAACAGCGAAGACGCGCCTGCAGGACAATGTGACGACCCTGTTGAGCGAAACACGGCGGAAATCGGCGACATCATCCCTGCCGAATCGAACAAGCCATATGACGTGCGCAAGGTTATTGAGAGTCTGGCGGACGGAGGGAAGTTCTTCGAGATAGCCGCTGGCTTTGCAAAGTCGATATGCGTTGGTCTTGCCCACATGGGCGGCCAGGTCGTGGGAGTGGTTGCGAATCAGTCCAGGTCGATGGCAGGAGTCCTGAACATCGACAGTTCTGACAAGGCAGCCCGCTTCGTCCGATTCTGCGATGCATTTAACATTCCATTGCTTACGCTGGTGGACGTGGGCGGATACCTTCCGGGTGTCGACCAGGAACACGGGGGCATTATTCGTCACGGGGCCAAGCTTCTCTATGCCTTCTCGGAGTGCACCGTGCCAAAGGTGACCGTCATCCTCCGCAAGGCATACGGTGGAGCGTACATCGCGATGTCATGTC
Source organism: Caldisericota bacterium (assembly GCA_026390245.1). Lineage (GTDB taxonomy): Bacteria > Caldisericota > Caldisericia > Cryosericales > Cryosericaceae > Cryosericum. The sequence goes on along the minus strand of JAPLGI010000143.1, from coordinate 24,589 downwards.
GTGATCTTGGAGCGGATTTTGTGTTTGCCCTTCCATCAGCTGAGATCGCGGTGATGGGCGCAGACGGTGCTGCTCAGATCATCTTCTCCAAAGAGATCCGTGAGGCTGCAGATGCTGAAGCCACACGTCAGAAACTCATTGCCGACTACAAGGAGAAGCTCTATAACCCGTATGTAGCTGGAGAGCGGGGTCTTGTTGATGACATCCTGGAGCCATCGGAACTTCGAAGTCGTGTCATCCGTTCCTTCAGAGCCGCTGCAAACAAGCGCGAGGAACGGCCGACGCGCAAGCACGGGAACATCCCGCTCTAGGACGGGTGTCATGATTCGCATGGATTTGCACGGACAGGATGTGACGGACGAGGAGCTGGCTGTTGTTGCGGCAGCGGCATTGGCTGCGAGCGAAGAGAACGATCGTCCAGCCCCCCTGTCCGATTTGTCCAGTCTCGACGATGTTGCTGTAGTGGCAGTCATGGCCGCGCTGGCCGCTGCAGGAGTGTCAATCCAACAGACAGAAACCCCACTGCCCCATGTCAACGCGGCATGGAGACGATTGCCACATGAACAATCAGTCAGGCCGCGCTGGCGCTGACGGGAGGATAGACCATGAAAAAGTACAAGATCACGGTAAATGGCAAGACGTTCGACGTCGACGTGGAGGAGGTCAGTGCGCAGAAGTCAGGACATATGGCGGTGTCGGCTCCGGTGGCTCCCGTTTCTGCGTCTGTGCCTGTACTTGCTCCCCGGCCGGCTTCTGCTCCAGTGCCTGCAGCAAGTCCGGCTGCTCCAGGGTCCGCCGCTCCTGCAGGTGGTGTGACGGCTATGAAGTCGCCGCTGCCCGGCAAGGTTCTGAAGGTCATGGCGACCCCGGGAAGCTCCTGGAAGAAAGGTGACACGCTTCTGATCATTGAAGCTATGAAGATGGAGAATGAGATCCTTGCTCCACGTGATTGTACGGTCGAGGAAGTAGCCGTCGTGTCCAACCAGACGGTGAAGACTGGAGATCTTCTGCTCAGGCTTGCCTGACAGTCGACAGTCTCCTTGGTCGGGACACTCCTCGGGCATTGTGGCTCACGAGGAGTGTCCCGCGTTCTTGGAGAACTTGCCCGGTCTTGTACAATGATTGCAGGGAGAGTACTTCGAGCAAAAGCGGGGTAGTGTATGACAGAATTGCTGCGTGGAATTGTCGGCATGGGGGACTGGCGCGTATGGGCCATGTTCGGCGTTGGCCTGGCACTTATCTGGCTTGCCGTGAAGAAGGAGTATGAGCCGAATCTTCTTCTGCCCATGGGGTTCGGCTGTCTGCTGGCCAACATCCCATTTTCGTCGGCGGTCGGCGGAGGCTTCCTGGACGTCTTGTTCAAGGGTGGTATCACAAATGAGCTCTTTCCCATTCTGATCTTCGTCGGCGTGGGAGCGATGATTGACTTCGGTCCACTCCTCCAGGACCCCGAAATGCTGTTTTTTGGGGCGGCAGCACAATTCGGGATCTTCTTCACGATGATGCTGGCTCTGCTGGTCGGACGCATCCCGGGTGTCGCAGGTATTCCAGGTCTCAGAGAGGCTGCTGCAATCGGAATCATCGGGGCAGCTGACGGGCCGACGTCCATCTATGTGGCTACGCGGTTCGCTCCAGGACTGCTGGCGCCCATCACGGTTGCTGCGTATTCGTACATGTCGCTGGTTCCGATCATTCAACCGCCGGTCATTCGAGCTCTCACGACTCGCGAAGAGCGCATGATTCACATGGAGAATCCTGGCCATGAGGTGTCAAGAACGGTGAAAGTCATCTTTCCCATTGCTGTCACTCTCATCGCTGGCATTATTGCACCCATGTCCGTGGCGCTGATCGGCAGCCTCATGTTCGGCAACCTGCTGCGCGAGTCCGGAGTGACGGAGCGTCTCTCCAAGACGGCTCAGAACGAGCTTACCAGCCTGGTGACTATTCTGCTGGGGATCACGATAGGGTCGTCCATGGGGGGGAAACAATTCCTGAACCCGACGACACTCCTCATTATTGCGATGGGTCTCATTGCGTTCGTGTTCGACACGGCGGGAGGAGTGCTCTTCGCGAAGCTGATCAACCTCTTCCGGAAACGCAAGATCAATCCCATGATCGGTGCATGCGGCATATCGGCGTTCCCGATGTCTGCCCGCGTCATCCAGAAGATGGCACAGCAGGAAGACGGCGGCAATTTCATCATCATGCATGCCGTCGGTGCCAATGTGGCAGGGCAGATCGCCTCCATCATTGCAGGCGGCTTGATCCTGGCCCTGGTAAGATAGGATACTGCTGTGGATCTCGTCGTTGCAGAGGGTTTACGCATCAGCGGATTGAGCTACCTGCTGATCTTCGTCGTGCTGGGGATCTTCTATGGTCTGATCAAGCTTCTTTTGAGGATGTTCCCTCCAAAGGACGACTCGGAATAGACGGCAGCACGAGTTTCCACCAGCGGCGGACTCGTGAAGGAGGCTGGAATGAAGAGGCTTCAGACGATGCTTGCCTTGATCATGGCAGTGACGATGACAGTGAGCGGTTGTGGCCCGCGCAGCGTGGTGCGACCCACGATCATAGCGGGGACAATCAAGCCTGTAGCCCTGATCGCTCAGGCGATAGCCGGTACCGCGCTGCAGGTCCATGTTCTCGCCGGGGACGACGGAGCACCTCTCCAGAACGCTCAGGAACTTGCCTCCGCAAGCGCGGTCGTTTTTCAGACCGGAACCTCCATCGATACCTGGTCCAGCAAGATGCAGCAGGGCAGCACGCGCGTTGTCAGTCTCTCTGCATCGCTGGACAAGGGTACGCCAGGCAGCCCGTGGCTATCCTTTCGAGACGCCACAGACATGGCACGCCTCATGCGCGACACGCTTGATGCCCTCTATCCAGAGCTGAAGGACGAGTTTGACTCACGATATGCGGTGTTCATGGACGAGTGCAGCCAGGCGGATGGTCGATTGAAACGGCTGGTCTGGAGTGCTGGTACCAGGACAATTCTGGCGGAGGACACAACATGGTCAGGAGCAGCAGCCGATTTCGGCTTGCGGATTCTGGTTCAGCCGGGTCTCAAGGGTCTTGACCTCTCAGGGGCAGAGGCAGCCGCAAGCATTGCCGACTGGGGGTCCGCTGGGAACACTCGCGTCGTCGTCGTGAATGTTGCCGCCGGAGGCGCTGTGGGGGTCATTCGACACGAAAACGGCATCGTTGCCTGCAATCTGGATGTTCTTGGCGTGACAGCTGAGAGCGACTTCGTGCACTGGCTTGAAGGTGACTTGACTCTGCTTGGGTCAGCGATTGGGAAGTAGACACCGACAGCTCGTGACGAGACGTCGAGGGATCTCGCTGCGAACGGTGACGGCTTCTCGATATCATGTTGCTTTTTGTCCCGGCCCATTCTATAATGTTCATGCAGGAAAGGCCGGTGAGCGTCGATTGATACAGCGCTCCTCCGCCTGGTCCTGTTTTGCATGATTGGTTCCAGGAATGGTTCTGCAAGTTCTGCGGGGCATTGCATGGCAGAGCGGGTCAGGGAGCCAAATCGGGGTCCCAGCTGCTGGCCGAGGCGGCGTTCAAGGAAGGCAAGTACATCCAGTCTTTTCCCGAGTATGGGTCTGAGCGTCGTGGGGCTCCGACGGTTTCCTACACCAAGATCGCCGACAAGGTACTCAAGAGCCATGAGCCAATTGTGACGCCTGACGTTGTCATGGTGCTCGACTTTGGCATCATGCGCTCCATCATGGTTGCAGCGGGATTGCCTGATACGGGTATCCTTATCGTCAACACGAGGGTCTGCTCCCAAGAAATCAAGAAGCTGGCGCAGTTCAGTGGCACGCTGTACGGCGTAGATGCCACAGGTATTTCAATGGAATTGCTGGGCATGGACACGCCAAACGTCCCGATGCTTGGAGCACTCGTGAAGCTGACGAGCATTGTCAAGATGGAGTCGATCGAGGAAGTCCTGCGGGCGCACTTCCTGGCAAAGATAGGCGAAGAGAAAGTTCAGAAGAACATCAGCATGCTCCGCAGGGGCTATGAGGAGGTATTCAAATGAGCGAAAGAAAGACGTGGCAGGAGGTTGAACTTGGCATAGAATTGCCGGCGGCGACATCTCTTGCCTACAAGACAGGCGGGTGGCGCGTTCTGCGTCCCATCTTTGATCCTTCGGCCTGCACGCACTGCATGATCTGCGTGGGTTACTGCCCGGACATGGCAATTCCTGTCGCCACAAGCGAAGCAGGCGTGGCTGGCAAGGGTGGTAGGGTGTTCAAGGGTGTTGTACGAGTGGCAACGAACCTCGACTACTGCAAAGGGTGCGGTATCTGTGCTCATGAGTGCCCATCCAAGGCCATCACGATGATTCGCGAAGAAGAGGCGGAGCAGGCCTCTTGCAAGTTGTAGAGGAGGGAACAGATATGGGAGTCAGGAAAGCAATTACCGGTGCTCAGGCAGCTGCGGAGGCGATGCGACAGATCAATCCCGATGTTGTCGTAGCCTATCCGATCACGCCCCAGACACCAATCGTGGAAGAGTTTGCGAAGTATGTTGCAGATGGAGTTGTTGATACTGAGATGGTTCCGGTGGAGTCAGAACACTCAGCCATGTCCGCGGCGGTTGGGGCAGAGACAGCTGGTGCCCGCGCCATGTCAGCGACCTCGTCCCAGGGGCTTGCCCTGATGTGGGAAGTCGTTGCTGCTACACCGGGCTTGCGGCTGCCCATCGTCGTGTCGCTGGTCAACCGGGCGCTGTCCGCGCCGATCAACATCCATTGTGATCATTCAGATGTCATGGGGGTGACCACTGTGGGATGGGTTCAGATCTTCAGCGAGAACGCCCAGGAGGTCTACGAAAACACGCTGCTTGCAGTTCGTGTGGCTGAGGACAGTCGTGTTCAGCTTCCGGTCATGGTCAACCAGGACGGGTTCATCACCAGCCACGCAGTGGAGCCGGTCGAGATCTTCGATGACGCTCTTGTAGAGAAGTTCGTCGGCGTACGGTCCCTGGACCGGGCTCTGCTGGATGTCGAACATGCGAAGAGCGTCGGCCCCCTGGTCCTGCCGGACCACTACTTTGAGTTCAAGCGTGCTCAGGAAGAGGCAATGAGCAAGGTGTTCGAAGTCTATCGTGAAGTCGGCACAGAGCTGTCAGCAATCACGGGCAAACAGTACCCGTTCTTCGAGACCTATCATACCGACGATGCCGAAGCCGTTGTTGTGGTCCTGAATTCGGCGGCCGGCACTGCAAAAGCCGCCGTCGATGCGATGCGTGCACAGGGCAAGAGAGTGGGTCTGCTCAAGCCGATCCTGTTCCGGCCGTTCCCCTATGCTGAAATTCGTGAGGCCCTGAAGGACATCCCCGTCATCGGCGTTCTTGACCGGTCGATGGATTTTGGGGCATGCGCCCCGGTCTACTCTGAATTCCGCAATGCGCTCTGGGCTCTTGGCAAGCGACCAGCCATGCAGAGCTACATCTACGGGCTAGGCGGCCGCGACATCATGACCACTGAGATTGAAGCCGTTTTCGAGGAGCTGCTGTCCGGCAAGCTCGACGCGGAGCATCAGCGGTACATCGGACTGAGGGGGTAGCAGACATGCCTACACTGCAGGAAATTGCTCTAAAGACGAGTGGTGCTGATGCCCGAATCGTGTCCGGCCATCGGATGTGTTCTGGCTGCGGCATTGGATCGATCATCAAGACCGTTCTCGCGGCATCCGACAAGCCTGTCATTGTCATCAGTGCGACAGGCTGTCTTGAGGTTGTGACGACGATCTATCCATTCACCGCCTGGAATACGCCGTGGATGCATGTTACCTTTGAGAACGCCGCTTCGGTTGCCGCAGGCGTTGAAGCAGCGTACAAGGCTCTGAAGCGTCGCGGCAAGATCGAGGGTGATGTCAACATCCTGGCGGTTGCTGGCGACGGCGGCACCTATGACATTGGATTTCAGGCCCTCTCGGGAGCGCTTGAGCGCCGGCACAAGTTCATGTACCTCGCCTATGACAACGAGGGCTACATGAACACCGGAAACCAGCGCAGCGGTGCTACTCCATTCGGTGCCAGCACGACGACCGTTCCGGCGGGCAAGATCAGCCTCGGCAAGCCGCAGTGGAGGAAGAACCTGGTGGAGATTGTGGCTGCTCACCGCATCCCGTATGTTGCCCAGGCTGCCGTGAACAATACGATCGACCTGTACAAGAAGGCGCAGAAGGGTTTCAATGCCGATGGTCCTGCAGTACTCGTTGTTCTGCAGCCCTGCACGAGCAACTGGTCTTTTGACTCCTCGCTCACCATTCAGTATTCAAAGCTGGCCATCGAAACCAATTTCTGGCCGCTGTATGAGATCGAGAACGGGGTGGTGCATGTCAACACCAAGCCCTCGAACCGCAAGCCGATTGAGGATTTCCTCAAGGGTCAGTCACGATTCAGGCATCTGTTCAAGCCCGGGAATGAGCACGTCATCGTCGAGATGCAGAAGATGATCGATGATGAGTGGGCTCGCCTGCTGAAGCTGGAGGAGTCTGGTATCCAGCTCTAGATTGCTCGAGTCTCGCGTTGCATTCATTAGCCCACCGGCTACAATGGCGGTGGGCTGATTTGCTTCAGAGGAGCAACTCAATGACAACGAAGACCGTTTTCTACTCAGTTACGGGACATTCTCGAACGACGGCCGAGGGGGTTGCGTCGGCGGTGGACGGCCCGCTGTTCGGCCTGACCGATCGCTTCACCAGCCGGCCTTCCGGATGGAAGCGTGCAGCGCGGCGGGCAGTCCATGGCTTCGACCTGGCAGTGCTGGCCACACTCGACGTCTCGTTTGACCCTGGAGACAGGCTTGTTCTCGTATTCCCCTATTGGAACGGCGCCGTCGTTCCTGCGGTATCAGGATTTGTCCGTTCAGTCAGCCTGATGGGCATCACCGTGTTTCTTGTGGTGTTGCGTCAGGTAAGCGGTGGCGACGAGCTGATTTCTCAGCTTGAAGATGATATTGTCAGGCAGGGAGGAACAATCGGAGGAGTCTTTAGTCTTCGAACCCTGTGGCGTGGGTCGCCGCGTCTCCGGTCGCTCGGAAGTCGCGTCGGACGTCATATTGCAGAAGCAGCGCAAGGGGTTCCAACAAGTCTTCAGGAGTTGCTGGAGAATGCGATCGAGGAAGAGACCGAAGGACACGCTCGCTATCTGCAGCTTGTCGAGAGAACTACGAGCAGGCGATTGAAAGCAAGGTTCAAGTCGCTCTCAGCCGATGAAGCCGCTCATGCTCAGATGCTCCAGCAGCTGTACCGCACATATGCTGGCGTCGTCTACGAACCGCATGGGGAGGCTGCCGCCTCGTCCGACCCGGTGAAGGTTATCGACAATGATGCTCTGCTTCAGGAACTGAGTGCTTCCGTGCAAGCCGAACGCAAGGCTTTCACGGGATACCATGCCATCGCTGAGCGATATTCCAGCCAGCCTGACGTTGTTCGCCAGATGCTTTCGCTGGCCCGGTCTGACCTCGGGCATTACCGGGATGTAGAGGGCATGTGCAGAATGCTGAGTCGCCATCAGTCCAGGCGCTGACGTTCGTTCACCGCTTTTTTGGGTGTTGACTTTGCGGTGTTTGTGATACGCTGAAAAGAGCAATCCTGCATTCGAGGCTGTTCTGCCACAGCAGGAAGAGGAGGTAGGCAATGATTTATCTTGACAATTTTCGCAGTACGATGGTCGCGCCTGAAGTTTGGGAGGCGATGCATACGGCTGCCATCGACAAATATGCTGTTCCAGCGGCGTTCACGCAATGTGGCACTGGAGCCGCAGAACTTATAGAGAGAGCGCAGAACCGGCTTGCAGCCGCTATTGGAGCGTCGCAGAACGAGATCGTGTTCACGGGGAGTGCTACTGAGGCGATCAACATAGCTCTGCTGGGCTCGGCGCGGGCCCAGGCCATCGACAAGCCAGAGATCGTGACCAGTGAGATCGAGTACCCGGCAACGCTTGCTGTGTACAAGGCGTTGGAGAAGGAAGGCTACACAGCCCACTACATCAAGGTCGACGGTGAGGGGCGGTATGACCTTGATCAGCTGTCCTCTGTGCTGAATGAGCACACGGCGATGGTCAGCCTGATGGGCGTCAACCACATGATCGGCACGATCGAACCCCTGGCCAGAGCGGGGGATGTCATTGCCGATGCTTCACAACGTGCTGGCCGCAAGATTCCGTATCATGTGGATTTTGCCAGTGCGCTGCAGACGCAGCGACTGGACGTCGACGCGGTCAGGGCCGACCTGGTGAGTTTCTCCAGCAACAAGATTCATGGCCCCAAGGGTGTCGGAGCTCTCTATGTGCGAAAGGGCACCAGGATGCGCCCCATCACCTTTGGCGCGGAGTCATACTCTCCGCTTGTGCCGGGCACGCCCAATACCATGGGTATTGCAGGGTTCGACAAGGCGGTCGAGCTGCTGTACGCTACCTTCGACCGGGATGTAGAGCATATGCGGAGTCTTGTCCAGCGTCTCGCGACCGGCATCCAGACGCACATTCCGCACATCCTGCTCAACGGTCCGGAAGGCGCGGAGAGGGCGGCGTCGCATTTGTGCTATAGTTTCCTGTTCATCGAGGGCGAGGCGATCATGATGTTCCTCGACATGGACGAGATTATCGTTGACACAGGTTCGGCCTGTGCAGCTGCGACGTTGAAACCGAACTACATTCTCATTGCGATCGGGCGCAATCACGAACAGGCGCATGGCTCCATTCGGTTCACGCTGTCGCGGTATAGCACCGAGGCTGATGTGGACACTGCTCTGGCAAAGCTTGTCCCGATCGTGGAACGCTTGCGTGCCCAGAGCACGATCAGGCCGCCTGCGGAATAAGGAGGTTACCATGGCAATCAAGTACACGGCAAAGGTTATCGAGCATTTCAAGAGCCCACACAATATCGGCATCATCGAAAATGCCGATGCCAGCGCGACAGAGGGTTCGCCTGCATGTGGCGATGAGATCACGGTTTACCTCAAGATCGACAAGGCAACCGACCGTATCGAGGATGTGAAATTCCAGTCGTATGGTTGTGCATCCAACATAGCTACCGGTTCCATTATCACTGATCTGGCCAAGGGCAAGACGATCGACGAGGCTGAGGCGATCACCTGGAAACAGGCTGCCGACGAGCTGGGGGGCTTGCCCCCTGTCAAGATGCACTGCTCGGTTCTTGCGGTCGATGGGCTCCGATCGGCAATCCTCAAGTACAAGAAAGAGGTGAAGGGAATCGACTATGATTCCACGCTGGACGTCAAGACTGTGACCGAGGAGCTGAAGCACGTCCTGTGGCCACCAGTCGGGGTTGACATCATCACGCTTCAGATGGTCAAGTATATCGGCATTGACCAGGGGGCAGTCAAGGTCGAAGTCAGCATTAATGCGGACGACAAGTTCCTGGATCCGACGGTTGACGAAATCATCGAACATGTCAGCAAGATCAAGGGAGTCAAGTCGGTCGGCGTTGAGAATGTCTAGACGTTCTGCGTGCCGAAGAGAACTCAGTCCGCTTGGAGGAATCAATGATCGATCTTCGTTCTGATACTGTTACAAAGCCCACGCAGGCCATGCGTGACGCGATGGCCACGGCCGAGGTTGGCGATGACGTCTACCGCGAGGATCCCACGGTCGTCAGGCTCGAAGAACTGGGCGCAAGAATGCTGGGCAAGGAAGCTGGTCTGTTTGTCGTGTCCGGCACGATGGGCAATCAGGTTGCCATCATGACGCACACGCAGCGCGGGGATGAGCTGATTACAGAGGCTGAGAGCCACATCTTCTACTATGAGGTTGGTGACATCGCGATGCTGTCGGGCGTACAGGCGCGTCAGGTTCCTGGCAAGCGGGGCGTCATGGATCCCGACGATGTCAAGCATGCAATCCGTGACTCCACCAACATTCATTTTCCTCGGACCGCACTCGTCGCCATCGAAAATACGCACAATCGGGGTGGAGGCAAGGTCTGGCCCATCGAGTATGTGCGCGAGATTTCGGCGACGGCGCATGAGCGTGGCATTGCGGTGCATATGGATGGAGCCCGGATCTTCAACGCATCGATCTCTTCTGGCATTGTGCCGGATGTGTGGGCGTCCTACGCCGACTCTGTCATGTTCTGTCTTTCCAAAGGCTTGTGCGCCCCTGTCGGATCAATGCTCGTGGGATCAAGAGACTACATTGAACGGGCGCGCAAGAACCGCAAGCGCCTGGGAGGTGGCCTCCGGCAGGTCGGTATCCTGGCGGCAGCAGGCATTGTGGCGCTGGAGACGATGGTGGAAAGGCTGGCGGAGGATCATGCCAACGCGAAACTGCTTGCGGTCGGGCTGGCGGGTCTCGGGTACGGAACCGACCCGTCCGAGGCTGAAACCAACATGGCCATGGTCAATGTCGGTGCGAGTGGCAAGGATGCACCGTCGTTCGTGGCAGCGGTCAAGGAGAAGGGCGTTTTGTGCAACGCTGTCACACCAACTACTGTCCGAATGGTCACGCACCATGATGTGACGACCGATCAGTGCCGTGAGACCGTCGAGATCTTCAGGTCGTTGCTACCCGTTTAGGCATCTATTCGAGTCAAGGAGGAAACGATGTTGGAACCCAAGCATGTCGAAGGCATACACAACACGCACAAGGTCTTCCTCTACACGCTGACGACCTGTGGCTGGTGTCGCAAGACAAAAGCGCTGCTGCAGGAACTGGGCGTTGCCTATGACTATGTTGACGTCGATGATCAGGAAGGCGCGAACAAGGAACTGGCCAAGCAGGAGGTACTGAAATGGAATCCTGCGTGCTCATTTCCCACCATCATCCTCGACGACAAGGACTGTGTCATAGGCTTCTCGGAAATCAGTATTCGGAAGCTCGCGTCTGAATGAGCAGGATATCGGACGAGCGTGTCGCCGAGGTCTGGGGACGGCTTGTCCTTGAGGCGCGGGATGCAGGATACTCCATCAATCCTGATGACGGGTTCGCCAGGGATCTGGTCCGGGGCCTTCTTGAGAACGAGGTGCGCTACGGATATCGCGCCTGTCCCTGCCGGCTGGCATCAGGAGAACAAGAGCGAGATCTGGACCTTGTCTGTCCGTGTGACTACCGGGATGCCGACCTTGACGAGTATGGTACCTGCTACTGTGCGTTGTATGTCTCATCTGAAATCAGTCGTGGCGAGAAAGCTGCCACATCCATTCCAGACCGGCGTCCGGTTGGCGGACCGCCTGCATCCGCGGAGGAGATGGAGCGGGTACATGTGGCCGGGCTTACGTTTCCGGTCTGGCGCTGCAAGGTCTGTGGGTACCTGTGTGCGAGGCCACAGCCTCCTCTGGTCTGCCCCGTCTGCAAGGCCGGCAAGGAGCGCTTCGAGCGCTTCATGTAGATTGAGAATTCCAATATCACTTGAAGCCGTCTTGTTCCGGCGGGGACAAGGCGGCTTGTGTCGTCCCTGATCATAAATGACCGGCGCTGACACCGGACCTTTGTCTTCGGTCGGCAACAGGGAGCAGGCGTGGCACACGGCGATTTGACAAACACGCACGTTCTGATATATTCTCGGCGTCGTGCCTTGAGGGCGCGCATGGATATTGGTGGATATGGAGGTACAGCAATGGCGTACAACAGGATTTGCACCAACTGATGACAGGGGTGCTGTTGATTGGACAAGCTGCAGCCAAGAGTTTGCCACAGTAAACGCAGGACTTTCAATTCCTCAGTCACTGACTCTCACAGAGTCCATCAGTAATCTCTCCTGTCATACAGTTCGCTTTTCCCCACACTCGTTCTGGAGGTAGCACTGTATGCATACATCGATTCAAGTAGAGAACCTCACTCGTGTCTTCAACCGCAGAGGCACTGCCCCGTTCCATGCCTTGCGGGGCGTCAGCTTTGACGTCTCATATGGCGAGATCTTCGGTCTTCTGGGCCCGAACGGCGCAGGCAAGACGACGACCATCAAGATCATGTCGACGCTGCTGCTTCCAACTTCTGGACGTGTTACTGTCGCGGGGTTTGACGTTGAGAGAGAATATGCACGTGTGCGTCCGCTCATCTCGCTGATTTCGGGCGGTGAGACCTCGGGATATGGCATTCTCACTGTCGAGGAACAGCTTTGGATGTTCAGTCAGTTCTATGGCATGGAGACCCCTGTGGCGCGCGCCCGGATCGAGGAATACCTCAAGGTCGTCGGGATGTGGGACAGCAGGCGTCAGCAGATGAACCGCCTGTCTACCGGTATGCGTCAGAAAGTCAATCTGGTGCGCGGCCTCGTCACTGACCCCAGCGTGCTTTTCCTCGACGAGCCGACGCTTGGTGTCGACGTCGAGGCAAGCGTCATCATTCGCCGCATCGTGCGCGATTGGGTCCAGGAGAGGCCGGAACGTTCCGTGATTCTGACAACGCACTACATGGCAGAAGCCGATGAGCTCTGTTCACGCGTCGCCATCATCAATCATGGACTGATTCTTGCGAATGCTGCTCCATCGCAGCTCAAGCAGGACCTGGACAGCAGAGCGCACTACGAGATTACGCTGGATCGGTTCGACGCGGAACAGCTTGATCGTATCACGGCGGTCATGGGAGAAGGAAACGATCTCGTCCTGGGCGCCGACAAGGCAACGAACAGCCCAATGCTGGTTGCCCATCTCACGCACGAGAGTGACATTGCCCGTCTTATCACGGCTCTGGCTGCACAGGGGGCAACCCTCGAGTACATGCGGAAGCTCGAGCCTACCCTGGAAGACGCATTCCTCAAGATGGTGGGCAGGAGGTTCGAAGATGAAGAAGAAGCAGCTTCTCCTGTTTCTTAGAACACTGAACGCACGCGCCTATGTGCGCATCTTTGGACAGATGCGCGAGGCAACCTGGGTCGTTGCAAGCGTGCTGGGTGGTTTCTTCACGATGACGACCTATGTTTACCTCTATCGCACCCTTGGCACTGGATCGGAGTTCAGTGGCCTGGTTGTACTGGGTGGGTTCATGACACCCTTCTTCCTGAACGTTCTCTGGGGAGTTGCGACCCAGCTCTACTGGGAAAAGGAAATGGGGAATCTGGAGCTGATGCTTGTGAGCCCTGCTCCGCTGTCCGCCTTCCTTGTCGGTCTGTCTGTCGGCGGCGCCATGCATACGATGCTGCGTTCTCTGGCCGTACTGTTCTTTGGCATCGCAGTGTTCAAGGTGAGGTTTGCGGTCCTGCATCTGCCACTGGCACTTCTCGTCTTCCTCGTGACCCTCTTCTCGATGTACGGACTGGGTATAGTTTTCTCGTCGCTGTTTCTCTACCATGGGCGCGATGCATGGCGGACTGCCGATCTCGTCATGGAGCCGACGAATGTGCTCTCAGGGACCTACTTTCCTGCCAGGTTTCTGGGAGTGGGCCTGCTCGGTATCGCAGCGCTCATTCCGACGACGCTTGGGCTTGATGCGCTGCGACAGCTTCTGGTTCCCTCGTTCACGGTGAAGGTGCTGGACTGGCGCTGGGAGCTGCTCATCCTCGCAGGACTGGGTCTCGTGTTTGCACTCATAGCATCATGGGCACTGAGGTCGGTCGAGTACAAAGCCAGGCGCGATGCACGCCTGACGCTCAGGTGGCAGTGATGAAGGGATTCCTCGCTTCCATGTATGTGGGTCTGCAGATTGAGAGCAACTGGACGAAGAAGTGGGTGTGGCTGCTCTACCTGGCGGCATATCCGATCGGCAGCTTCCTCGCGGTCATAATCCTCTACGGTGTCTTCGGCCAGAAGACCGGACTGCTCCCGTACGCATTGTATGGGACCATCTTCTACTACTCTCTGAGCATGGTGTTCTTCGATATGGCCTTCAGCGTGCACGATGACAGGGAACACTATCAGACCCTGAAGTACATCTTCTTGTCGAGTACATCGTACCGGACGTACCTGTGCGGTCGTGCAGCAACGCGTTATCTCATCGCACTTGCCGGGATCGTCATCAATCTGTGCTGGCTCGTTCCAGTGCTGCACTTGCCGTTTCACCCGAACTGGGGTTACCTCCTGGCGGGCGCATTCCTCGGGTATCTTGTGGCAGCCGGACTGGGGTTGGCCATGGCTTCTGTGTTCCTCCTGACGATCAAGCTGGACGTCGATGTTGTCGACGCGCTCTTCGGCGGAATGTTCGTCCTGAGCGGGGCATTGTTTCCCCCAACCGCTTTTCCTGCCGTATTTGCGAAGATCGCGGAGTTCGTTCCCATGAGTCCGTTCATTGAACTCATGCGCCGGGCGGCCTCGGGGCAAGTGCTCACCAGTTTTCTCTCCGGCATGTCAACGTCTCAGCTGCTTGGCCGAGTGGCTCTCTCGGCGGCGATCCTGTTTGCGGTCGGATCGGTTCTGGTCTCGTTCGGGAGTCGGCAGGCTCAACGAAAGGGTTACATTGATGTGACGACTGCATTCTAGGCCGGGAGGCTGTGGAGCGTATGCGCGTCCGCCGTACCCGGGATGGTCGCGGCGGGCGCGCAGTTGATTCTCTTGTCTGGCCGAAGTGTCAGGACTGTGGGTCTCCTGGACGGAAGCCGGGCGTACCCCCGAACCATTTCGCATAAATGGTGTCATAGGTGCCGTCTTTGACCAGGTCCTGCAGAGCCTTGTCTACAGCAACTTTCAACTGCTTGTCTTCGAGGTGCATGGCAATGCCGTAGTACTGGGTGAGGTCGAGGTCCTTCACCTTGAGTACACTGATGACCGTGAGCGTTGGGGAGGCTTTTGCATAGAAGGCGCTGACCGGGAAGTCGTTGACGACAGCATCGATGCGTCCCAGGGTCAAGTCGGCCATTGCGAGCTGAATGTCCGGATAGGACCGAACGTCGGTGACGCCATCGATCATGCGTGCACTGGTTTCGCCCGTGGTACCCACCTGGGCCCCGACCCTCAATCCAGCAAGGTCGGAAGGCCCTGCTATGGTGTGGAGAGTCTTGTCAAACACGATGCCCATGTCCGATCGATAATAGGGAATGGAAAAGCTGACTTCTTTCTCGCGGTCTGGGGTGATCGTCATGGACGAAATGAGGACCTCGAACTTTCGCGTCTGAAGGGCCGGTATGATGCCGTCCCAGGCGGTAGTCACGATATCTGACTTCAGCCCGAGCTTCTGGGCGACGGCAGCAATCAGTTCGATGTCGAAGCCAGTCGGCTTGTTGTCGCTGTCCGTAAACTCAAAAGGGGCGTATGTTGTATCGTTGCCGACGGTCAGGATGCTGTCCTGCTTGACGCGGTCGAGGTCGGATGACGTGGCTGCGGGTCTGCAGCCCGAGAGGACCAGAAGACATAGAACGAGCGCGAAAGTGAAGACCGCGCCCCACCGTGATGTGCGAGTTCTGCTCATGTTCAACTCTCCTTGTTGACAGGGTATGGAAAAACGACACGACTCACGTCGGATCGTCACCAGGGGGCTCTTCGGCTGATCGGCCTGTAGCGTTGGTTGGGTGCAGTATAGGGGAGGGTCAGAAAATACAAGGAGAAATGTGCGTACAAGGTGAAGAGAAGGCGGAAGCCGGAGCGCCCCTCGCTCCGGCGCGCGGGTTATCCTTGTTCAGAGTTCGCCTTGGACATCATCCCCAGTCTGACGTAGTCATCGGCCCGCCGATGCAGTTCCAGTATCTCATCGCTTGTCAGTGGTCGTACGGTGTGTGCCGGGACGCCCATCGAGAGGGACCGGGCAGGCACGAGTCTGTTCTCAGGGACCAGGGCTGCGGCTGCCACCACTGTCTCATCGCCGATGATGGCTCCAGTGAGGACGGTAGCATGCATGCCTACCATGGAGTGGTGGCCTATTGAACACCCGTGCAGGACGGCACTGTGACCGACGGTGGCGCCCTCACCGACAGTAAGAGGGATGTCCGAATCTACATGTCCGACCACGTTGTCCTGGACATTGGCGTTGCGGCGTACAATAATAGGGGCGATGTCGCCGCGGAGAACTGCCCCATACCAGACGCTGGCCCCCTCCTCGACAGTCACATCTCCTATGAGAACCGCCGTGTCAGCGACAAATGCCGTAAGTGCCACGGTTGGAGTCTTTCCATTGAATGCACGAAGAGTCCCGGCCATCAGTGTTCCTCCTTGTTCTGCAGTCGCTTTGCATACCTGTCAGCAAGATCCGCGATGAACGTAACGCCCGCCAAGCCGAGCGCGCTCATACCGCCAATAACCGCCAGCACGGACCAGCCGAAGGGCCTGCCGGCAAGGTGCATCACAAGAGCAGCCACAAAGGCAGAGCAGGCCACCCCGATGAGACCGATACCTGCCGCGACCCCCACGCGGGCTGGCTCCCTTCTATGCTTTACTTTCTTCAAGGATTGCACACAGTATAGGGTAGCACTGTTCCTTGCAGTGCGTATCGGGTAGCTCGCTCAGCTGACGGTTGCCAGAAATCTGAATCATGCAGGAGGAGAAAGGATGAAGAAGACAGCGTTTGCCCGCAGTATTGTGTTAATGGTTGTTGCTGTGATGGTCCTTACGGTCCTGACAGGATGCAAGACTGAAGCTGGAACACTGAATTGGGGGACTGACCCTACGTATGCCCCATTCGAGTACGCCGATGCAGCCAATAAGCCCACTGGGTTTGATGTGGAGCTGATGGAGGCCATCGCGGCGAAGATGGGCAGAACCAGCAGTCTGACCAGTGGGGCTTTCGACGGACTTCTCCTTGCCCTGCAGGGGAAGAAGTTCGACGCCGTATGCGCCGCCATGACGATCACCCCCGAACGCGGGAAAGAAGTCAGCTTCTCCATCCCCTACTACCGGGCGGACATGGGTATCATGTACAACCCCAGCAAGAACACGATCACGAAACCAGAGGACCTGGT
Source organism: Caldisericota bacterium (assembly GCA_026390245.1). Lineage (GTDB taxonomy): Bacteria > Caldisericota > Caldisericia > Cryosericales > Cryosericaceae > Cryosericum. Next base: position 7,788 of record JAPLGI010000143.1, on the reverse strand, counting down.
GGGGAAGACGGTAGGCGTTCAGACTGGCACCACAGGTGAATCATCGGCCAAGATGATCACTGGTGTGAAGGTCAGTTCCTACCCGGACATCCAGCTTGCGACCCTGGACCTCGAGAATGGCAAGACCGATGCCGTGGTGAACGACTATCCTGTATGCACGGCCTATGCCAGTACGCATCCTACACTGAAGGTTCTCGATACGACCTCGATTGCCGGTCAGGACTTGACACAGCTGTACGGTATCGCGGTGCGTAAGGATGATGCCCAGCTCAAGAGCGACATTGATGCGGCCCTCCTCAAGGTGGTCGCGGATGGAACATATGCAAGTCTCTACCGCAAGTACTTCTTTGCCGACCCTCCATACCTGCCCAAGTAACAGTGGTGATCGAGGGGTAATGGAAGATGTTTAAGTGGTCCATCATCTTCGACAACCTGCCATTTCTCCTGGCAGGCGCATGGACCACGCTTGCGCTCACGGTCGTGTCGATGATCTTCGCGACACTCGCAGGGCTGTTGGTGGGACTGTTGAACATGTTTGGGGGGAAAGTCATCGGTGCCATCACTCGTCTCTACATCGAGGCCGTTCGGGGAACGCCGGCTTTGCTGCTTATTCTCATCGTGTACTACGCTCTTCCGAGGATAGGACTGAACCTGCCTCAGTTCCCCGCAGCCGCGGTTTCTCTTGCAGTGTGTTACGCTGCGTACATTGCCGAGGTATTCCGTTCTGCGGTCGAATCGATCCCCAAAGGACAGTCTGAAGCTGCTTTCTCACTGGGCATGAGTCAGGCGCAGGCATTGCGCCACGTTATTCTTCCGCAGACGTTTCGGCGGGTTCTGCCCCCTCTTGCGAATGAGTTTGCAGCGTTGATCAAGGATACGTCTCTGGTTGCCTTCATCTCAATGGAGGACCTTCTTTTCAAGGCGAAGATTATTGGCGCCCGCACTTACAACGTCTTCTCGCCACTCATTGGGGCGGCAATGATCTATCTGATTATGACTACTCCGGTCATGCAGTGGTCGCGGAGTCTCGAGAAGAAGGTGGAGTGAAATGGATGTCGGCATGATGTCGCAGGAGAAGCTTCTCATCGTCGATGATCTGCACAAGTCGTTCGGCTCTCTCGAGGTCATCAAGGGCGTGAGCTTCGATATGGATTGCAGGGAGCGTCTGGTGTTGATGGGACCTTCAGGTTCGGGCAAGAGTACCTTGGTGAGGTGCCTCAACTGGATCGAACCTCCGTCGGCCGGCCGCATAACATTTGACGGCAAGTTCGTCGAATCAGGCAAATCCGACATTCGCAGACTGAGGGAAGACATTGGCATGGTATTTCAGCAATTCAACGTGTTTCCCCACCTTACCGCTCTTCAGAACGTCGCCCTGGGACCTCTCGTTGTCAAGAGGACAGCTCGCAAGGCAGCAGAGGCTGAGGCAATGGAGCTCCTGGCGAAGGTGGGCCTGTCCCACCGGGCCGATCACAAGCCTGGCCAGATGAGTGGCGGCGAGCAACAGCGCGTAGCCATAGCGCGTGCGCTTGCCATGCATCCGAAGCTCATGCTTTTTGACGAGCCGACTTCTTCCATCGACGTGGAGTTGATTCACGAGGTCCTCGATGTGATGGTGAAACTCGCGGACGAAGGCATGACAATGATCGTCGTCACCCATGAGATGGGTTTTGCAAAGGAAGTTGCGGACCGGGTCATCTTCATGGATCAGGGCCTCATTATTGAGACCGGGACTCCTTCCGAGGTATTTGAACATCCTCAGCAGGAGCGCACACAGAGTTTTCTCAGCAAGGTGCACTTGGCGTAGGTGGTTCAATACCGTGAAGAGGGGCGCCGCAAGGCGCCCCTCTTCTTCTTTTCATCCGGTGTCTTTTGACTACACTTGAAGACGAGGCCTATGGGACACATGATTACAGTCGTCTATCCGGGGACGTTCGACCCGGTTACGAGGGGACATGTCGACGTCGTTGAGCGGGGAGCGCGCTTGTGTGAGCGCCTTGTCGTGGGAGTTGCCGGCATGGCGTACAAGAGCCCGATGTGGTCACTGGATGAGCGTGTCGACATGGTCCGCCATGCGACAGCGCACATACCGAATGTCGTGGTGGAAGGTTTCGACGATCTTGTGGTCCGCTTCATGAGGCGCATGGGTACCAATATCATGCTGCGTGGACTACGACCCGTGTCGGACTTTGACTATGAGGTGCAGCTCGCCTGGGCCAACAGGCATCTCGACCCGGATATCGAGATCATTTACCTCCTGAGCTCCCAAGAGCACTTCTTTGTGTCCTCCACGCTTGTCAAGCAGATGTACGAAGGAGGCGGGGACGTTCATGACTTGTTGCCTGCCGGCGTTGCAGACAGGATTGTCCTGGGCCTGTCCCGGGCCAAGGGAGGAACCCATGATTGAGAAGCTTACCCTGCAGGACATCATCGACCGTATCGACCAGGTGAGAGAACGGGGCCCGAGGTTGTTCGGTTATCGCGTCATCAAGGATGAGGAGCTTGCAGATGCGGTTGCTCATCTCCGCACAGCATTTCCGGAACAGGTCCGCAACGCGTGTGCCCTTCTGGAACAGCGTGATGCTCTGGTGGCTGACGCAAGGCGGCAAAGCAGCCGAATGATCGAGGAGGGACAGCGTTCGCACGACGACCTTGTCGCGGACAGTGAAATCGTACGTTCCGCCATTGTGGACCGAGACCGCATGATGGCCGAGGTCGTGGCCGCACGAACGGCCGCCGAGCAGCAAGCTGATGACTACTCGCTGAAGATGCTGGAGCAGCTGGAGCAGATCCTGACAAAGCTGACCGAGACTGTCAAGGCATCAGAGGCGCAGTTTCATGTGGGGGTGAGCAGCGGTGAAACTGGAACTCCGGAAGCTGAACATTGAGGAAGGGAGCAGCCAATCGTTTGCGTTCGAGGAAGACGGGGTCGGGGATCTCCCTGGTGTTGCACTTCTTGAGCCGGTGACGGGACAGTTCGTCCTGAGCAACCTGGGAATCGGCTATCAGTTTTCAGGATCGTTTGGCGCGAAGGTGAGCCAGCCATGTGTGAGGTGCCTGGACCCGGTAGTGGAAGACGTGGAGTTTGACGTCAACGAGACATATCTTCTCGATGGACAGGATGATCCAGATCAGGAAGACGTGTTCGCACTTGAATCGGACGTGCTTGACGTTTCTGATGTGGTTCGCCAGCATCTGTTGATCGAAGTCACCGAGTTTCCGCTATGCAATGAAGATTGCAGGGGGTTGTGTCCCGAGTGCGGGGCGAATCTGAACTCGACAGTCTGTTCGCATCAGAAGTCCCTGGAGGAGAAATAACCATGTACATCGACAAGGCAGCAGATTGTATCAGCCAAGTCCAGACCATCCGTGGATGGGTCTACAACAGCCGTAGCAGTGGGAAAGTAGCGTTTGTCCTCGTTCGGGACGGCACGGGTATCATGCAATGCGTCGTCGCCAAGAGCGACGTCGACGATCCGACGTTCGAATTGGTGCGCCACCTCACACAGGAGAGCAGCATTAGCGTCACTGGGACCGTCCACGCCGAGGAGAGGGCGCCCGGCGGCCATGAGATGCATGTTCAGAAGATCGAGGTCCATCAGGCGGCCCTGGACTATCCGATAACGCCCAAGGAGCACGGTGTGGACTTCCTGATGAGCAACAGGCATCTGTGGCTCCGATCGAAGCGCCAGTGGGCGATCATGCGCATACGTGCCACGATTGTCAAGAGCATTCGTGACTACCTTGATGACAACGGCTTCCTGCTTATGGACGCGCCCATCCTGTCTGCGAACGCGTGCGAAGGATCTTCGACACTGTTTTCGACTGACTATTTCGGCGTGCCCGCCTACTTGTCGCAGAGTGGCCAGCTCTACAATGAAGCGACCGCAATGGCTTTTGGGAACGTCTATTGCTTTGGTCCGGCGTTTCGCGCCGAGAAGTCCAAGACGCGCCGGCACCTGACGGAGTTCTGGATGGTCGAGCCTGAAATGGCCTACTGCGATTGGGCACAGAACTGCGATGTTCAGGAGAGCTTTGTCACATACATCGTGCAGCAGGTGCTCGAAAAGCGCAAAGAGGAGCTGTCCATCATCGAACGGGACGTTTCTCCGCTCGAGAAGATAGCGACGCCGTTTCCACGTATCTCCTACGATGAAGCAGTGAAGCTTCTTCAGAAAGCCGGTTCGCCGATCCAGTGGGGCGACGACTTCGGTGGGGATGAGGAGACGCTCATTTCGAACCAGTTTGAACGTCCTGTCTTTGTACACAGCTATCCCAAGTCATTCAAGGCGTTCTACATGAAGACCAATCCAGCCAATCCGCAGACGGTCCTGTGTGCCGACCTGCTGGCTCCGGAGGGGTATGGTGAGATCATCGGAGGCGGGCAGCGTGAAGACGATTACGAGCTGCTTCTCGCACGAGTTCATGCCGAGGGACTTGCCGAGGCAGACTACCAGTGGTATCTCGACCTGCGCAAGTATGGATCGGTCCCGCACAGCGGGTTTGGTCTTGGCGTCGAGAGGACAGTGGCCTGGATCTGCAAGCTGCCGCACGTAAGGGAGACTGTCCCGTTTCCGCGGCTGCTTGAGAAGATTTACCCATAGTTCGGGAGCAATGGCCGCAACCAAAGGATATGCGTCTCAATCCAGCGACCTCTCGGTCACTGAAGGTCTCACGAGCCTCAGAGGGAAGAAGCCGTCATCGCTGTATGTCTTCGCTCCCGGAGACGACTACTTTGTTCCACAGGCGAAGGAGGCAGCGCGTCTGCAGGTAGCGCAAGCTTTCCGGGCCTTCGACTATGCCGAGTTCGAGGGCAGTGAGGACAACGTGGACGTCATCCGCGAGTTCCTCGGCAGCGAGAGCTTCGGGTCTGGGCGCAAAGTCCTCATCATCAATGGTCTCGAAGAGAAGGGGGCCAGGCGTCTGGGAACCATGGCACCCCTGTTTCTGTCCGGGAGCACCACCACTGTCATCTTTGCGGATCCCGCCAAGGTTCCACAGGATCTTCTCAAGAAGGCGCATGTAGTGACCAGCTACGCGGTCCCCCTTACGGCAGTACGCTCCTGGATCAAGAAGAGATTCGATGGGCGGGCAATTGATGACCAGGCGGTCCACGAGCTTATGGAGCGCACGGCAAACAGCTTCTTCCTTATGCGAAGTGAAATCGATAGACTCCTCGCATATACGGGCGACGCAATCACGGTCACCGATGTCCGTGAAGTCGTGCCTCGGTGTCACGTTGCAGCCGCTGCAGACCTCGTCGAGGCAGTCTCGCTCAGGAAATACGACCATGCAGTGACGGCTCTCTATGACCTTTCGGCTTCGGGGGCCGCTGACACGACCATCCTCTATGACGTGGAACTAGGGTTTGTGCGGTTGTTGAACGCGAAGCTCGTTTCGAAGTCAAATCGGCCCAAGGCTGACCTCAGAGCCTGGTGTCTGCGCACCCAGCATCAGTACCTTGATGACCACACGCTTGGTGCTCTCCTGACCGCAGCAAGTCACATCAAGCTGCGCGAACTTGAGGCCATGCTGGAGCGCCTGGAGGAAATTGAGTACGAAACGAAAAAAGGGCTCACCAGTAGTGCGCTGGCAGCCCTTGAGCGGTTGCTTTCGGTAGTAGCTCTTACGATGCAGTAGCCTTTGCCGCAACCTTGGCAGCGTTCGCCTTCTTCATCAGGCGTGACTTCTTGCGGGCAGCTGTATTTCTGTGGACAATACCCTTCTGAGCGAGCTTGTCGAGCTGCTTCACGGCGTCGACAACTTTCTCGGGAGCGTAGTCCGACTTGCGAGCCATATCCAAGGCAAGTTTTGTCTTGGCTGCATGTTCGGTATTGTATGCTGTCCGCGTCTTGGTCTTGCGGACGTCCTTGATAGAAGCTTTCTTTATTGGCATGAAACTCTCCTTTGTCTCTTTGAAACGTGTCTTGTCTACTGTACCCATTTTTCTGGTGATGTCAATGATTGACGGGCCCCGCGCACCTTATGAATGGGTAATCCTGCTCGTCTTGTTGCTAATCGCAGGATTCGTATACTGTAGCCAGACAGAGACGAGTCTCCTGGCGTGAGAAGCAGCGCGTGCAGGAAGTTGACTTTTGCTCGTGCTGTTATAGAATTCACATGATCTGCCCGAGTTCGAATGCGTCAGAATGACGGCACCTGATGAGCGTGTTTGCTGAGGGGCTCGGAGGGTCGACATCACAGTGCCTCAACGTTTTTGCGGAAAGGAGATAGCATGAGTCATGTTTCACCCGAATCGCTCATGAACCTTGTTGTCCTTGCAGGAGGCCGCAGCCGGCGGATGGGCTTGCCGAAGTACTGCCTTTCTCTTGCAGGTGTCCCGCTCTATGAGTATCCCCTGCGTCGTCTTGGCACACTGTACGAGCACTGCATCGTGGTCGAGAACACGGGACTCATACCGGCAGGTGGCAACCCGGAGCGGATGGTCGTTGGAGACGTCGTGGCCGATGCGGGACCCCTGGGCGGTATCTACTCTGGACTCAGAGCTTCAGATGCGCCATTGAACATGGTGGTTGGTGCCGACATGCCGTTTGTCTCACCTGTTCTGGCTCAGGCGATGGCAAGGCGAGCGCGCGCCGAGGAAATGGACATCCTTGTCCCCAACATTGACGGCCTTCTTGAACCACTGTTCGCTGTCTATTCTTCTCGGGTTGTCGGTGTCGCTGCCGAACTTCTGGCGTCAGGGATCCATTCCGTACGGGAACTCTTTCGCCATGAGTCGTTGCACGTTGGCTTCATGGACCGGTCCTGTTGCGAGCAATACGACAAACGGTTATTGTCTTTCTTCAACGTGAACACACCGGATGATCTCATTATGGCACGGCTGATGATGCGTGCGGGCGAAAAGTCGATAGAGGAGGAACGTGTATGCGGATGAACCTGGAAGAGCGATTGAATGAGAACCCCGAATTGAAGGGACAGTTTGACGAACTCGACACCTACATCAGCGAGAAGGCAAAACAGCAGGGAAGCCTCATCAACGTCATGCACCGGGCGCAGGAGATCTTTGGCTATCTCCCGGACGAAGTGCTGGACTACATATCGACGAGGCTGAGCGTGCCGCGCTCGACCGTGTACGGTGTCGTGACGTTCTACCACTTCTTCAGCCGTGTTCCGAAGGGACGACACACGGTGAGCGTGTGTCTGGGGACTGCCTGCTACGTGCGCGGTGGCAGCACTGTGTATGAAAGGGTTATGAAGACATTGGGTATCAAGGCCGGAGAGACCTCACCGGACGGGCGTTTCACGCTCGATCTGGTGCGGTGTGTGGGGGCTTGTGGCCTCGCACCCGTCATTGTCATCGACAAGGACACGTATGGCCGCATGACGCCGGACAAAGTCATCACGTTGCTGAACAAATACGCATAGCCCTGAAAACAGAGGAGGAGACGATGAAGTCACTGGAAGAACTGAAGCGTATCAAAGAACAGACCCTGAAGGCGATGGACCTTCGTCAGTCCAAGGAGCGAGGCAAGGTTGTTGTTGCCATGGGTACGTGCGGGATTGCTGCAGGGGCCAAGGACGCTCTGATGGCCGTCATTGAGGAGCTGGAGAAAGCCGACATCCATGATGTCCAGGTAGTGCAGTCTGGCTGCATGGGTCTGTGTGACAGGGAACCGACTGTCGAAGTATCCATGAAAGACCAGCCCAGTGTCATCTATGGAGACGTCGACGAGGCGAATGCCCGCCGAATCGTCCGCGAGCACATCCAAGGCGGTCAGGTCGTCGCGGAATTGGTCATCAAACGGGGGAACATCTAGCCGGAAA
>JAPLGI010000208.1 GCA_026390245.1 Caldisericota bacterium | reverse complement strand
ATTCGGTCCCAGGTTGTTCTGCCAGAGGTTGGGAAAGACGAAGGTCAGCTGCGACTCGCGGTCCGGGACTGTCATTTCATCTGGCCGGCGAGGCGTCTGGCCCTGGTCCTTCTCGTTGTCGACCCATACGCGCAGGATATTGACTTCCATCTCAGCCACGGGGCCGTTGACGACCGTCCGGTTCCCTGCGCCGATTGTGTTGTAGTGAACAAAGGGCAAGTGAACGACGTCCAGCTGATTCTCGATGGCACGCGTATAGAATGCGTTCCATGGGTCACGCCAGGTGCCATAGATCAGCCTCGTGTCGTCCAGCCCGGGGATAAACGGCAGCTCAGGGTATTCCTCGCGCGATTCGCCCCACCACAGGTAGATGTAGCCATGTGCTTCACGCACGACAAATGCGTCACCCTGGAAGGTGGCCGGCACGGGAGCGTCCCTGCCGTTCGCGGGGATGACCGTGACACGGCCTCTGCCATCATACTGCAAGCCGTGGAACGGGCACTCCACGCAGTCTCCCTTGACCTTCCCTGCGCCGAGTGCAACCCCACGGTGGACACAATGATCGCTCATGCAGGACACCGCGCCTTCTGTATCCCGCCACAGGACCAGGTCCTTGCCCATCCGCCGGACAGCGAGAAGCGCTCCCTGTTTGACCTCCCGCGATTCAAGAGTGACGTACCACTGGTTTCGTATCATCGTTTTGCCTCCGTTTCGCTGACGTGTGATGATATTGTAGCACCGTGCACTCGTCCCTTTACGCTTTCATAACAGGGACAGTCGTACTTGTTTTGATATGCCCAGAACAGAGGCAGGCCTGGATTCCCTTCTGCGCCAAGAGCACCCCCTCGTCTTGAACAAAAGGACTCGCAAGGAATGACAGAGGCGAAGCAAGCTATGCTGTCGCCGTGTCGTGATCCGGGATAACCTTCTCAACGTTGCGAATGCTGGGAACCAGATAGCCGCCGGCCCCCACGAGCGCCCCGGCCAGCCCCGCCCAGACGAACATCACCGAGATTCCCGCTCCTGGACCAACCCCGGTCAGCCAGCCAAACAGCGGCGCAAGACTGCCGCCCGGCATCATGGCCGGCCCGAACGACTTGTCGGCAAGTGGCCCCGAAGCTAGCATGGCAAGGGGAACCGTGACCTGGGCGATGATCAATCGCACCGAGAAGACCCTCCCTTGCAGCGAGGGAGGCACTTTCGACTGCCAGATTGCCTGATTGCTACCGTTCAGCATGGGGAGGAAGACCATGCTCATGAATCCGCCGACAGCCCATATCAGCAGCGAACGACCCAGTCCCAGGGCCACAGTTCCGAACAGGGAGGCGAAGACCATGCCGAGAAGAACGCCATCAACCTTGCGTTTGGGCCCTCCCCATGCCGTCAGCGCCGCACCCCCGATGACCCCGCCAACGGCCGAGGCAGACTGCACGGTCGCGAGCACGCTCGCGTTGTTGCCGGTGCGCGCCAGGATCATCGCCGGCAGGATCGTGACACAGAGGCTCGCCAGGAGGTTCGACGCAAAGAACATCATCTGCAGGTTGAACAGCGGCCGATGCTGCCAGATGTACCGAAAGCCAAACGTCGACTGACTGAGCAGGCTCTCTCCCTTCTCCGGCGCTGTAGTCGGCGGATTCGGGATGGCGACTGCCACCAGCGTACTCAATGCTATCACGAAGGTCACGAGATCGATGGCGAAGATCACCCACAGGCGCTCGAAACCCACCATGCCGATCAGGGCACCTGCAAGGATGGGCGCCGCGATACCAGACCCGCTCTCCGCCATCGAGATCATGCCACTAGCACGCTGATACTGCGCCTTCGGCACCATCATGCTGATCGCTGCGCTGTACGCTGGCCACTGGAAGCTCTGAAACACGGCCGTGAGTGCCCCGACGACATACAGATGCCACACCTGCAGACGCCCGCCGGCAACGAGGATGAGGACAGCCAGTGTGCCGACGCCAGAAGCGAGGTCAGAGAGAGCCATGGTCCACTTGCGGTTCCAGCGGTCCACCAGGACGCCTGCAATCGGACTCATGATGATCATTGGGGCGAAGTTGAAGAACGCAACCATCGAGAGTGCGGTCGCAAGCCCGGTCGCGCGGTACACCCATAAGGTCAGTGCAAACCCGGTCATCGCCGTTCCGACCAGTGAGACGACCTGGCCAAACCACACGATGGTGAACGCAGTCATCCCCTGCGGCCTGTGCGAAGGAGCGCCGCTCGTATGTACGTCAGTTCCAGGTGCATTTTCCATGGTCACCCCTGTTGCCTTGAGTTCATTCGTGCGTAACCGCACTCAGCACAGTCCAACTATAATAATAGTAGGATACGGAAAAACGTTACGAGCCCAAGCACAGGCATCATCGATCGTTCAATCGTCACACGCCAGGAGGAACGTAATCATGCAGGAGACACTGTTCAGGGAGTACTGCCGGCAGCGGAAGTTCGACGCGGCAACCACTGAAGCATCAGTCGCCACTGTGCTGGATCTCGAGCGATACACGACGGCAGTCGGCGGGACAGGTCATCGGCAAGAGAGCCCCCGACGAGATCTTTGATGATGTTGACATGCCCCCGGAGGGGTCGCCGATCAATGTCTACCCACCCGTCGTCGACAAGATCGTGGAGAGGATGCAGGACGCTCTTCCGGATGATACGTGCAAGCAGGTACTAGCCGGCAACATGCACCAGATACCCGAAAGCTCCTTCACAGACATGCGAGAGCGGTTTCTCAAAGACCCCGACGTCGACGCACTGCTTGCAGACCGTCATGCGCGCCTGGTGCAAGACCTCGAGGACCACATGAGCCAGGGAAGAGTGTGGTATGAGCAGGTGATCACCCCTGAGGTACTGGAGTATGTCGGCAACAATCTCGAGATCCAGAACGGTGTTCGCGACGGAAACATCATCCACGTTGCGAAGATCCCGTTTGCCCCCCCCAGGCCTGGCTCGACGAAAAGGACCCGACGAGAAAGCGGTACTATGCATGCCATTGCCCTCTCGTGCAAACGTCGATTGTCTCCGGCAAACCAGGGGTCTCACCGCTGTTCTGCTACTGCAGCGCCGGCTTCGAGAAACTCCCGTTTGACGTCATCTTCGGGGAGCCGGTCAAGGTTGAAGTCATCGAGAGCGCCCTTGGGGGCAGCAACCGCTGTCGCTTCGCGATCACCATCCCGAAGCAGTTCCGCAGGAGTCCGTAGTCCGGGCACGCGACACCTGCGTGGAACCCCAGATCAGGCCTGGGCGTCCGTTTGCCGCCGGTCGAGCTCCTTCTGGATTTGATGCTGTTCCCAGTCCTTGCCCAGGAACCGTCCGATGCCGAAGACCGAGATGGCATGGACAGCAAGAACGATACCCCATCCGATGAGCGGCCAGATGAACCAGATGATGCCGTCGTTCTTCTTGAGTGTGGCCAGGTTCAGAACGGCCAGTGCCACATTGACCAGCAGGTACATGGCCACGTGGGCGTAGAACCCCTTGATCTCCTGGACCCGGTCCTTCGCCTTCTGGTACTGCTCCAGTTCAGTCATGAAAGCCCCTCCTGCAAGCATTCGAAGGCCACATTTCCGGGACACCAGCAAAGCACTCTCCATGTGCCGCGCAGTTCAAAGGATGAGAGCGTGTCGCCGACTGTCGCCATCCGTACCTCCTGGTAAAGCGTGTCCTCAGTATACAGCACAATCTTGCTGCATCACGCTCTCAGCGAAAGGAGATGTGCCAGTTCGGCGGCCGCCTGGGCCAGCAGGGCCCGCCCGTTGTCCATGGCCTCATGTTCGCTCATGGGACGGTCGAGGATCGTGACAAAGACATCGATTCCGGCCTCGCGCACCTGGGCCCGGTCTCGCACTGCCCCCGCAATCGCCACAGTCAAACCCGCCGGCGAGACCTTCCGAAAGCGCCGCGCCACACGCATCGGGGCCTTGCCGTATACCGTCTGGGCATCGATGTTTCCCTCTCCAGTCACGAGCACGTCACACCCCGCAGCCCGGGCGTCAAAGTCCTCCAGGTCCATGAAGAGTTCGGCACCCGGTTCCAGACGACCCCCCAGCCATGCGACTGCCGCGCCACCGACACCACCGGCAGCGCCTGCCCCGGGCATGTCGTGCATCCGTACGCCCGTCGCCTCGAGCGTTATGTCGGCCAGCCGTTCCAGTCCTTTCTCCAGGACTGTCACCATTTCGGGCGTAGCTCCCTTCTGTGGCCCAAACACAGCGGCCGCTCCAGTCGGACCGATCAGAGGATTGGTCACGTCGCTCGCGACGACCAGCCTGGCCTGCCTTGCCGATGGACTTGCCACGACACGAGCCATCCGGGACAGTCCTTCTCCTCCCCGCCATGCGGCATTTCCAGCTTCGTCCGTGATGCTGAAACCCAATGCGGCCAGCATTCCCAGCCCGCCATCGACCGTGGCAGATCCACCGATACCCAGGATGATGCGGTCCGCGCCGTGTATGAGTGCGTGTCTGATGAGCAGACCCGTCCCCCAGGTCGTCGTCAGCATTGGATTTCGTTCCTCTGCGGCAATCAGCGCCCAGCCGGACGCCTTTGCCATCTCGATGACCGCCGTCTGGCCAAGCCATGCCACGGGCGCCTCGATCGGGCGCATCAGGGGGTCGAACGTACCTACGAATTCGATGCGTGCGCCCAGCGTTCCCGCGACGTCGGTGGTACCATCGCCGCCGTCGGCAAGATACACCTTCTCGACTTGGAACCCGGCCTCTTCGAAGGCTGACGCCACAGTATCAGTGGCAGCCTTGGTGGAAATGCTCCCCTTGAACGCGTTCATACTGACAAGCACCTTCGCCATGAGAACCCCCTTCGTGCCTGTTCAGCACGCGGCAAGCGACAAGGCAAGAACACCCGCGACCACGGCCAATCCCGTGGCCAGCGACCCGACGGTTATGGTACACCATGCGGCACATGTCCATTGTAGCAGCAGCCCGGCAGGATGCCAGCCCGATGGGGCTTGACAGCGACACGCACTTATCGACAATATTGACCGACTGGTCAATGACCACGTCATCCAGAGACAGAAGGACCGGCGGAAAACGAGGAGATGTCACATGCTGATTCAACTGAACGGGGTGGGGCGCAGGTACCAGATGGGACAGGGCGACTTCTGGGCACTCAAGGATGTCACGTTGAGCATCCCGGAAGGTCAGATGGTGACAATTCTGGGGCCGTCCGGCTCCGGCAAGTCGACGCTGCTGAACATTGTGGGCGGTATCGACCGTGCTGACGCGGGCACTGTCCGCGTCGCCGGGATCGACATTTCTCACGCGTCAGAACGCGACCTCACGCAGTTCCGACGTGCCACGGTGGGGTTCGTGTTCCAGTTCTTCAATCTCATCCCCAACCTGACGGTCCACGAGAACGTCGAGGTGACAGCAGACATCGTGAAGAAGTCCCTGCCCATTGCCGAGGTCCTCGACGCTGTCGGCTTGACTGCTCTGGCGAACCGTTTCCCTTCCGAATTGTCCGGCGGCGAACAGCAGCGTGTGTCGCTTGCCCGGGCCGTTGTCAAGAATCCTGCTCTGCTGCTTGCCGACGAGTTGACCGGTTCGCTCGACTTTGCTACGTCGCGGGATATTCTGAGGCTCCTGGTCCAGATCAACGAAACCTACCACACAACCGTCGTGCTGGTCACGCACAATGCTGCCATCGCTGACATGACAGACCGCGTCATCCGTCTGCGCAGCGGCGAGCTCGAGGAGGACCGGTTGGTCGGACGCCTCATCAAGGCAGAGGAAGTGACTTGGTGAACACTCTGCTGAAACGCCTCCCCCGCACGGCCCGCTCCAACCAGTGGCTTGTCTATGGCAGCATCACGATGGTCCTGCTTGCCTGCATGCTGTATGTCAGCCTCAATGCGCTGCTAGTCGATATCGGTCAGAGCAGGTCACGGTTCGAGCGGGACTCCCGGATCGAGTCAGCCACATTCCTGCCGCAAAGACCTTTCACAGACCTGGCTGCCTTCGAAAGCGATCGCGGGCTCACCATCGAACGCCGCCGTGAAGTCGACGCGGCGGTCCCCGGCGGGCTCACGCTGCGCGTGTTCGAACAGACTGAGCACATCGACCTCCCCGTCGTCACCGCTGGCCGCGAGGTACAGGCAGACGACGAAATGCTGCTCGGCCAAACGGTCGCCACGGCGCTCAAAGTCCCACTGGGGACGACGATGGCCCTGCTGGGACGTTCATTCACGGTCGTCGGGTTTGCTTCAGTCCCTGACTACATGTACCCCATCCGCACCACGGATGATGCGGGCATCATCCTCGATCCCAGGGCATTTGGCATCGCCGTCGTCACCCCCGCGGCATTGGACACTCTTGTTCAGGTACCTCTCACAACCTGGCACGTCAGAGCCATCGACGGCAATACGGACAAAGCCCGACAGGCACTGGCTGAGACGGTCGGCCTCACCTACTGGCAGGACATCGGCTCTAACCCTCGCTACACGCTGGCCACGGCCAAGCTCGAGGGAGCAGCGTCGGTCTCCACCAGCATGCCGCTTGTCATCCTCCTGCTCACATCGCTGCTGCTGGCGGCGGCACAGGGCCGCATCGTGCGCATGCAGCGCAACCAGCTGGGGACTCTCAAGGCATTAGGCTACTCGACACGCGAGCTGGTCCTGCAGGAGCTTTTCCTGCCGGCTGTCATCGCATCTTCCGGTTCAGTATTGGGGGTGCTTGCGTCCGTTCTCACCATGCGCCCGCTCCTCAATTTCATGGTCAGCTACTTCAGCATCCCTCTCTACGTGGCAACTGTTCCCTGGAAAACAGCGCTCATCGGCCTCGTGGCTCCCATCTTCTTCGTCGTTCCGGCAGTCGCCCTGGTAGCAGTCCGACTCCTGGGCCAGCCTCCGGCCAAGCTGATGCAGACGACGGCCATCAGCACGCGTCCCGGCCTCCTCGAGAGATCTCTTCATCTCACGCGCGGCTCATTCCAGAACCGGTTTGCCATGAGAGCCGCAATCCGCGGCCTGACACGCCTTGGCTTGCTGATGCTTGGCGCGATGCTCGCGGGCTACCTGCTCCTCTTCGGCGGTGCAATGCGCGACTCGATGGACACGCTTGTGCGAGGCGCCTTCAAGGACGTCCGCTTCAACTATACGTACCTGCTGACGGCACCACAACTTGAGAACCCATGGGGCGGCGAAGCCATCACCATGGCACCATTCACGACGATCGATGGCAAGCTGACCTTCCAGGCGACAGGGCTGCCCGCCACGTCGACCCTCCTCGTCTCCCGTGCCAGCAGTGGCGCCGCGATTCCTGTCGACCGCATCATCGTCACACGTGCGCTGGCCCTCAAGCTTGGCCTGCAGCCCGGCAGTACACTGGCGCTTCATCAGTCAGCCACGGGTCAGGAGGTCACACTGACGGTCGATGCCATTTCCGAGTCATACACGACGGCAGGCCTCATTATGCCCCAGGACCGTCTGAATGGGCTTCTGGGCACCCCCAGCGCGAGCTTCAATGCTATCCTCAGCGCGACCAGCCTGGCGATTCCAGCCCGCGACGTGCTGATGGCCTTGTCCACCGCAGAAAGCCGTGCCGCCTTCGATTCCGTGATCGCTCCCTTGTACGCGACCCTCGGCGGCGTGGCTGTGTTCGCCGTGTTCATCGCGTTGATGGCGCTCTCCATCGTCACGACGCTGGCTGTCGAGGAAGAGCGCATCACCATCTCGCTGCTCAAGGTGCTGGGCTACCAGCCAGAGGAACTGAACCGGATGGTCCTCAGCTCAGGCATTGTTGCTGTCACTGCAGGATTCATGCTCAGCATTCCTCTCCTGCTGACCTCTGTCGCCCGGCTGTTCACCAAGACTACAAGCAGCATCAGCTTCAGCCTGCCCATACGCCTCTCTCCTCTTTCGATCGTGGTCTGCGCGGTCATCATGCTGGCAACGTACCTGGTGTCGCTCAGGGCAGCACGCAGCAAAGTACAGAGTGTCGGGATGGCGGTCAGTCTCAAGACTGCCAGAGAATAATGGCGGAACAGCTCCGACAGCCCTTCGCCAACAGCAGGCGGACTGCTCTCGTCAATGCAGCAGTCCGCGAGTTCGCCACTGCCGGCTACCGGACTGCCTCAACAAATCGCATTGTCCAGGCGGCCGGCGTCAGCAAGGGACTCCTGTTTCATTACTTCGGCGACAAGAAGAGCCTGTACCTTGAGGCCGTTCAGACATGTATCGAGGGACTGATGCGTCGCTTCGACGAGCGCCTGGGACCGACCAGCGCTGATCTCTTCGAGCGTCTCCGGCAGTACACGCTGGCCAAGTGGTCCCTGTTTGAAGAGGACCCGACAACATTCGCCTTCCTTCAGGAAGCCATGACGGACCCACCGCTCGAGCTCCGCGACCTTCTGGTTGCATCGACAGCCGAGATTACGGCCTCGACCTACCAGCGGCTCTTCAGCGGGATCGACACGAGCTGCTTCAGGCCTGGCGTGACAGTCGAACAGGCCATGCGCGTGCTCACCTGGACCTTCGACGGCCTGAGCAAGCAGTACGCGACCCTCCTCCGGCAGCAGCCACTCGACCTCGCTGGCATACGAAGTGTCATGTTCGGGGAAGTGGACACCTACGTTGCCCTCCTGCGCCGCGGCATCGAGAACGACATGGGGTCAGCTGGTACATAGCCAGGAGTGTTACATTCGCCCGGCATGGCTGTCTCATACATCGCCGTCCAGCGACAGGCACTTCAGGACAGTCCCACTTTGCGGCAGGAACTGTAACATTTCGGACCCCCCCCGAGCATGTTGGTTCAATGCAAGGGGCTCCGTTCCGAGATAGTTACAGTTTCGGAACCGTCCCGAGATAGTTACAGAAGAGGCGCGGAAGTGGCAAGCCCTTCTTCACGGTTGGCGGTGACACCGCCTGTGGAGCAGGCATCCATCCTGTTTGCAGCAGTGCATAGCCATCATCTTGACGTCGGCGGCCTTTGGCCTTAGCATGGTGATGTTCCTGACAGGTCGCCTGCCAGTCACTGCGCAAACGCAGCTGGACGTAGGGCTTGCCAGAGTCAATGCTTATCAAG
>JAPLGI010000166.1 GCA_026390245.1 Caldisericota bacterium | reverse complement strand
GCGTGTCGCCTACTGGCTCGGACTTGGCGCACAGCCAACCGATTCTGTGCGCAACCTCCTCAAGCACAACGGTATCTGGCAGAGATTCGTTGCGAGCAAGGCCGCGAAGTAAGCCGGCTCTGCGCGTATCAGGAGATTCCCCATGAAGCAGTTGGTTGAGACCATCGTCAAGGCTCTTGTGGATAGCCCTGAAGAAGTGGTTATCAACGAGATTGCCGGAGAGCAGTCCGTGACGTATGAGATCAAGGTCGGCCAGAAGGACACTGGCAAAGTCATCGGAAAAATGGGTCGTACCGCCCAGGCAATCCGCACCATCGTAAGAGCGGTGTCTGCCAAAACGGGGAAGAGTGCTACCGTCCAAATTGACAGCATGAATGACGAACGGGCCGAGGGTGGCCTGGAAGAGGAGCGATAGAGTCGATGGCAAGCAGCGTTTGGATGAAGCAGAACGTTCTTATCAAGACGGTTGTGACCCAGCAGTTCAAGGACAGCTACCTCAAGGAGCTGGACGGAGCGCATACTGGGGCGATGCAGAATCTTGAACGACTGAAGTCCTCCGTGTCGCAGGTCATTCTCCGCGGCGGCGTGGGTGGTCAGTACGACGACTTGGTCAAGGCGCAGCTGCAGGAAGAGAAGGCGAAGCAGGAGCAAATGGTCATGGACCTCGAGGCCAAGAAGGCCGAGGTGCACAAGCTTGAGCTCGGCTCTGTCTATGTTCAAGGTGCTCTTGAAGGGACTGTCGAGGTCAAGGTCGGGGACAATCTGTTTCAGAAGATCGGCTCCACCTCGGTTCTCGTCCAGGACGGCGTCATCCTCTCTATCGACTGACAGCTCTCTAACGTTCATGACTCAGGGCAGAGCGGCAGCGTTCTGCCCTCTTTGCATATCCAGCGGGCTTGACATGCTCGCGCGTTATGTGGTATAGTGCTGAAAGCACATGAGGCACGTGAAGAAACTGGTCGCATTCGGGTTCGAGAGTGGAGCGCTACGCAGGTGACGATCTACTGGCGGGCAGCAGCGGAGCGCGTGAAACGCATCCGGCGAGCTGCCGAAAGGGGTATCGATGGCATCCAAGAAACTACTCGGCATGCTGAACGACGCGATTGCCGGCGAACTGCAGGTTTCGGTTCAGTACATGTGGCAGCACGTACAGTGGAAGGGCGCGAAGCATTTCTCGGTCAAGGATGAGTTCGAGAAGATCGGCATCGAAGAGATGAAGCACGCCGAGACAATCGCCGAACGGCTCTTCTACCTCGGAGGAACTCCCACGACAAAACCCCAGCCCATCACCGTGGGGTTGTCGCTCAAGGAGATGCTGATTGCGGACATCAAGGCGGAGGAAATGACGATCAAGATGTACAAGGAGATCATTGGCCTTGCCACCAAGGAGGGAGATCTCACGACGGCGCACATTTTCACCGAGATCCTGGGGGACGAGGAAGAGCACCACGACACCTTCCAGGGATTGATGGAAGAAGTCTGACCGTTCAACTGCAGCATATGACACAGAAGGCGCCGGGTATCCCGGCGCCTTTTCTTTTGTCGGCGCAGTCGGGAATCCAGCCCTGTTGTTAACGGGTGCAGCGCAGGTGTGACACGTTCTGCCATTGCCACTTCTTCCTTCGTGCTGGATGAGTGCTGCGGGGTATTGACAAAGAATCAGGTTCATGAATACTGCTTCCAGTGAGAGGTGATTCAGGTTTTGGAGTTTGGCATTTGCTAGTGATGGAGGCGGGAATGTCGCACATTGCAGGGATGGGCATCAAGGTTCCGGACAAGGTTCTGACGAACGAGTACTTCAGCGAGTACTTTCATGAAGACATGAGTGGTTTCCTTGAGGGAATAGTCGGTCAGAAGGAACGCCATTGGCTTGCTGACGATGAGTCTGTGATTGACCTCTGTCTTCCCGCTGCTCAGGAGGCGATGGCGGAGGCAGGGATCTCTGCAACGGACCTTTCGATGGTCGTCGTGGCTTCCGATACCCATGAGTACATCTCGCCGCCGACGTCCGTTGTCGTCCAGGGCAGGCTTGGCGCGACCAATGCGATGATCTTCGACCTTTCTGCATCCTGTGCGTCATTCGTCACGGCCCTGGTTACTGTGGACTCATGGTTCAGGTCTCACCCGGACTTCCGGTATGCCCTGCTGATCGGCGAATATGGCATGACCAAGTACCTGGACAAGGATGACAAGTATACGGCCTCCCTCTTCGCTGATGGAGCCGCGGCGTTCGTCATCGAGAATACGGGCGAAAGCATCATCGCCTCGAAGTTCATCGCCGACGGCATGTATCATGATTATCTGGGCGTGTTCGGCGGGGGGACCAGATACCCCATCAACGAAGATACTCTTGCCAAGGGGCTGCACAAGCTGCGCATCCTCAAGAAGTATGACCAGAACCCCAACCTCGTCGCATGGCCTGGCTTGGTGAAGAGCCTGATGGAGGACGCAGGCAAGCCTCTCGAAGCCATCGATATGATCCTGTTCACACAGATCAACCTGGCGGTCATCAAGAAAGTGCTCGAGATCCTTGGTATCCCCGAATCGAAGTCGCACTGGATCATGGACAAATACGGCTATACGGGTTCGGCGTGCATCCCGATGGCGCTGTACGATGCTCGCAAGTTGGGCAAGGTGAAGGCCGGGGACTTGGTTGTACTGGTGGCATCAGGAGCAGGGCAGGCGATGGGTGCAGTCGCACTCCGTCTGTAGTCGAGCGGGTCAGGGAGCGGTTACATGAGGACAGTACGTATCGCCGGTACCGGTATCTACACGCCAACACGTTCTATGCCGACCGAGGAGGTCGGAGCAATGCTGAAACTGGACCTGACGCAACAGATTCAAGCCGGCGGTATCAGGATCAAGAAGATCATGGCGGACGACGAAGAAGCATCGGATATGGCGGTCTATGCAGGCATGCAGGCGCTGAAGAACGCCGGAGTCAAGCCTTCGGAACTGGACCTCATCATTGTCAGCACTGATACGCCCGACTACATCTCACCGTGTACGGCATCGATCGTTCAACACCGGCTGCTGGCCAAGAACGCAGGCGTTTTTGACACGAACGTCGCATGTGCCGGGTGGGTGACGGCGCTCAACACTGCCACGAAGTACATCATGGCAGATCAGCATTTCCACAAGGCACTCGTGATCGGCACGTATGCGATGACGCGATTCTTGAACTGGCATGACAAGATCACGGCTCCGACGTTTTCCGATGGGGCTGGTGCCGCCGTGCTCATCGAGGACGAGTCCGAGACAGGCGGGTATCTCGGGTCGATGCTGTACGCTGATGGATATTATTGGGACTACCTGGGCGTGTATCTCGGATCAGCCAGACTGCCGACTGCCGAATCTGTGGCGAACAAGGAGCACACAGTGCAGTACAATCCGAACAAGAGGTTTCCTGATGTCAACTCGGTACACTGGCCCCGCCTCGTGCGGGAAACCCTGGCACAGGCCAGCCTGACACCGGAGGACGCTGACATGCTGCTGTTCACACAGGTGCGCAGGAACACGATTGAAGGGGTCATGAATACGCTGGGGATGCCCATGAGCAAGACGCACACTGTCATGGAGAAGTTTGGCTACACAGGCTCGGCCTGCGTCCCAATGGCACTGCACGATGCCCTTGAGCAGAACCTTATTCACAAGGGCGATGTTGTTGTCATGGCAGCCTCAGGTGGCGGTTACGCCATGGCGAGCTATGCCATGCGCTGGCTGTAGGGGAGGCTTGAAATGGCGTATGCACCGTTTGAAGGAAAGCGAATCTACTCCGAGCGACTGGGAGACGGCACCAGGACGGTGATCTTCGGACATGGGAATCTAGCCTCTGCCAACTCCTGGCGACTGATGATGCCTTATCTGCCGCTGGACCGGAAGAATGTGTTTGTTGACTTCCCTGGATTCGGCAAGTCGGACAACATCTCGCCCACGACGGTGGAACATTGTGCCGACGCGCTCATTTCCTGGCAGAAGTATTGGCATCTTGAACCGGCTGTCTATGTTGGACACTCGATGGGTGCCGTGATCGGGCTGATGGCAGCGCTCAAGGGGGCACAGTTCTCCAAGATGGTGCTCATCGGCTGCGGACCAGCGGATGGCTATCCAATGAACGATCAGATGCGGGCTTCATTTCTCATGCTCGCGCAGAATCCCCCGCTCATCGAGGCCATGACACGCAAGAATAATGAGCCTTTTGGTCTTGCAGAGGACATCCTGAAGGAGATCATCGCGGATGCTGTTCGCTGTATTCCACAGGGCTACACGGAAATGGCCGATTCGCTGGCTGGCGTACGTATGTCGGCTCAGCTTGGGAGCCTTTCCATACCGATCACCTTCTTGCACGGTGAGCGTGACACTGTCGTGCCTGTCGACTGGATTCGTCCTACGGTTGCGGCCTGCCATGGCAAACTTGCCGTTCTGGGAGGGCAGGTGCATCTTCCGATGCTGGTGGAACCGGAGCAGTTCGCCACGACTCTCGAACAGGAGCTGTAGAGAGTGATAGCAGCGCACCCTCAAGAAACAAGGGCGGCCAGGGACCGAAAAGTGCCGGTATTGCCGATGCTGTCGACGTCCGAGCGGATCGTCGGCTCAGCGCTGAGCCTCTTCTTCACTCACGGCTACTCGCAGACATCAGTGGCGATGATTGCTCGCGACGTTGGCATCTCGAACTCAGCTTTCTACAGGCACTTCAGGTCCAAAGAGGAAGTGCTGTTTGCAGTCCTTGAGACGTTCTCGGAGGACTTCACGGGGGCGTTGTCGGCAGGAATGGCACGAGCAGCAGGCCTGGAAGCGAAGCTTCGGGCATTCTACTCGACGATTCTGGAGGTAGTCGGGCGTGATACCCACCTGTACAGGGTCTTCACGGAGACCGAGTTCAACGGATATGCTTTCGTCCGTGACTTCTACTCCCGGGTTGTGGCCATCGTTGGCGACCAGCTGCAGGAACTCGTACCGGCGGAGTTCGACCTCGACGACATTGGCTACTACCTTCTCGGATCGGTGTATCTGGTGGCGGTCAAGAAGACGCTCTGGGAGAACCTGTTTACGGTCGACGGGTTCTGCGCGCAGCTCGTGGACTTTGCACTGCATGGCATAGACGCGCGTGGCGATTCTCCAGAGGATCTCGTGTCTCTTCCTGAAGCTGCACCTGTGCGCGAACCCGGAGTGGGCCTTTCAAAAGGTGAGCGCACCCAGAAGAACCTGTTGACGGCCGCAGAGCACATCTTCGGCAAACAGGGCTACTGGAATGCTGACATTTACAGCATTGCCCGGACTGCGGGGGTTGCACCCGGGACCACCTACCTGTACTTCGAGTCCAAGCTGGAGCTATTGTCACGACTGGTCGTCGAAGTCAATGAGGGCCTTCGGCGCCACACGGCCCAGGCGGCGCGGGGACTCACGGACAGGCGTATCGTGGAGGTTGTGGCACTCGAGTCCTTCTGCAGCTACATTCGGGAACACGGAGACTCGTACCGTGTTGTCCGCGAGGCTGAGTTTGTTGACAAGGACCTTGGCAGGTGGTACTACACGCGGCTGTCCGAACCGTATGCCATTGCGCTGGAGCGAGCCATGGTAGCGGGCGACATTCGGCCGGGCAACCCCGAAATCACGGCACTTGCTCTGATGGGCGTGGGTCACTGGTTGGGTTTGAGGTGGGTGCTGTGGAGTGATCATCCCGATGCTGAGGTGGCACCTGCTGCACTCACAAGTTCTGTACGGCTTGTTCTTCATGGAATTGAAGGGGCGACTCGGCGAGCAGCATTGAAGGCTGACAATGATCATGGCAAGGGGGTGAAACCGACTGGAAGAAGCAGGCGAGAGAACACGGCTCATGGAGTGGCCGCATCCGGTGGATAGAACGGCTGAATTTGTGGCGTCTCATTCTTACGGAACAGGAGGAATGACAATGAAGAAGGTACTATCACTAGCACTTGCGATTGCCCTTGTTGTCGCGATGTTTGCGGGCATACGGCCGGCCAGCGCCGAGACTAAGGATTTCTTCATGGTGTTGCAGGTCGGGTTCAAGCAATATGCTCTCAACGGGCTTCCGCTCAACTCGGAAGTTGCCCCTGAGGTCGTCGGTGGGCGTACGTTCGTTCCAGTTCGTCTCATCACCGAGACCTACGGTGCCACCGTGGGCTGGAATCCGACTTTGCGTACTGTAACAATCAAACTCGACGACGTCTCGGTTCTGCTGACGATCGGTGTGAAGGAAGCAGTTATTGGATCCGAGACCAAGTCGCTTGAAGCAGCTCCGTACATCAAGGCGGGCCGCACCATGGTGCCCGTGCGCCTCATCAGCGAGGCCTTCGGTCTGTCCGTCTATTACGACTCTCAGGCGAAGACGATCTCGATCAAGTCGAAGACGACAGGCGTGGTACCTGGCATAACGGGGAACCAGATCCTTATTGGTTCGTTCTCGGTTCAGACAGGACCATACGCTGTTGTCGGCATCCCGTTCTCTCACGGAATGCAGGCTTACTTCAACATGGTCAACGAGGCGGGCGGAGTCTACGGCCGCAAGATCAACCTGAAGGTCGCGGACGACGGGTTCAACCCCGCCAATACTGTGACCATCGTCAAGAAGTTCGTCACCGAGGACAAGGTGTTCGCCGTGGTCGGTGGCCTTGGTACCCCCGGCTGCCTGGCCGTCATGGACTACCTGAACGATCAGAAGGTTCCATTCGTCTATCAGGCGTCCGGCGTCTCCAAGCTGTCGATTCCGGCCAAGAACTATGTGTTTGCCGTTCAGCCAAACTACATCAATGAGGGTCAGATCTTCGCGAAATACGTTGCCAGCACCCTTGGTCTCAAGAACATCGCCGTTCTTTACAGCAACGACGATACCGGCAACGAGGGATTGACCGGCATCAAGAAGGGTATCGCCAAGTACGGAGGATCGATCGTCGTCGAATCGCCGTTCCCTGCTACCGAGACTGACTTCACCTCGTATTTGCTCAAGGTGCAGGCCAGCAATGCGGATGCACTCATCATGTACGCGACTGGTGTCGCAACAGGCGGCAACGTCGTCAAGACCGCCAAATCGCTCGGTCTCACCCAGAAGATCTTCCTGCCCTATCCGCACTCCGGCATCATTGCGACTGCTGGTGCTGCAGCTGAGGGTGTGTACGTAACCGGCTGGGCGGACTTCTCGAACCTCAAGGATCCCGGCGTCATCAAGTTCTTCGACACGTGGAGAAAGTACTACCCAAAGGATGACCCGCTGACATTCTCCTATGCCGTTGCCGGTTTCGTTGCGGCTGAGGTTTTCACAGAGGCTGTACGCAGGTCTGGTCCTTATCCTACGCGTGACTCACTGGTCTGGGCCCTGGAGACGTTCAACGGCTGGTCAGGGTACCTTGCCAAGGACATCAGCTATGGTCCAGGAGAGCGGTCTGGCAAGTACTCCATGTTCTTCATGCAAGTCCAGAAGGGAGCGCTTGTCAAGGTCAGTGACTGGGTCAGCGTTCTGAAGCCTTAGCGAACTTGCAGCAGGCCGCCCACTGTGGTGGCATTCTGCCCGGGGGCTTCGGCCCCCGGGCACAAAGTGAGGACACCATGCTTGCAATCGAGAACCTGACCGTACGTTTTGGAGGCGTTGTCGCCGTCAAGTCACTGAATCTGAGGGTGAAGGACGGTGAGATTCATGCGCTCATCGGTCCCAATGGAGCTGGCAAGACGACCGCGTTCAACGCCATTTTTCAGCTCGTTCCCTATACGGGAGACATCCAGTTCGCTGGAAGGGAGTTGCGTGGTTTGCCACGCCATCGCCTTGCGGAGATCGGGGTGACGCGAACGTTCCAGAACCTGAGTATCTTTCCCAGCATGACTGTGCGTGAAAACATTCTGGTTGGCTTTCACAGCAAGTCCCGAAGCAACTTTGTGAGTGAATTGCTGGGTATGGCCCGCGAACCTGGGCAGCAGCTGGAGGAAACGCTCGACTTTTTTGGGTTGACCGCTCTTGCCCCTGCCCATGCAGCCGTCCTGCCGTATGGGACGCTCAAGACCGTGGAACTGGCGCGGGCGTTCATCAGCCATCCCCGGCTCGTGTTGCTCGACGAGCCAGCTGCAGGCATACCAACGTCGGAGAAGGGCACGCTGAAGGCCGTTATCAGGAAAATGCGGGACGCCGGGACGACCGTACTGCTCGTTGAGCATGACATGGAGCTGGTCATGGACATCTCGGACTCGGTTACGGTCATGGACTTCGGGGAGAAGATCGCGGAAGGAACGCCCGCCGAGGTTTCAGCAGACAAGCGCGTCATCGAGGCGTATCTCGGGGAGGAAACCCATGCTGCGAGTTGAGCAGGTCGTCTCAGGGTATGGGGCTATCGACGTCCTGAATCATGTCACCATCAGCCTCGACAAGGGAGAGATTGTCGCCGTGCTCGGTGCAAACGGGGCTGGCAAGACCACGCTTCTGAGGACTATCACGGGACTGATCCGGGTACGGAAGGGTTCTGTGACATTTGGCGACAAGGTTCTCAACGGGTTGTCTCCTGCGGAGGTCGTGAAGTGCGGCATTTCTCACGTTCCCGAGGGGAGGCATATCTTTCCTGACCTGACCGTCGAAGAGAACCTGCTTCTGGCAGCCTACATCATGCCACGCAGCCAGCAGAAGAGCAGACTCGATGCGATGTATACGATGTTCAGCATCCTCGCCGACCGGCGCAAACAGGCCGGCGGCACGCTGTCAGGCGGCGAGCAGCAGATGCTGGCGCTAGCCCGTGGCCTGATGCCAAATCCGCGACTGATGTTGCTGGACGAGCCGTCACTGGGTCTCGCTCCCAAGGTCATCGGAACGGTGTTCGACACGCTGGCCCGTCTGCGTGAATCCGGCGTCTCCATCCTCCTGGTCGAACAGAACGCCAAGCGATCCCTGGAGCTGGCTGACCGTGCGTATATTCTCGTTACCGGTCAGGTGGCCCTTGAAGGGACAGCGCAAGAGCTCAGCGGGAACGAAATGGTGAAACAGCTCTACCTTGGAGGGACCCGATGAGCATGGACATCTTCTTGAACCTGACTGTGCGGGGACTCACCACCGGGGCAGTGTATGCGCTGGTTGGGATGGGCATTGTCCTCATTCTGCAGACGACGAACGTCATGAACTTCGCTCAGGGCGACACCGGCATGTTCATCACCTACCTGGCGTTTTTCATGATAACGACAGCCAAAGTACCGTATTCACTCGTTCTGATCCTTGCCATAGCTGCGGGGGCGGTGGTCGGCCTGCTTGTCGAGCGCTTCATGATGCGGTCGGTACGCTCACGTTCCCACCTCTCGCTCATCATGCTGACACTGGGTCTTTCCCTGTTGTTCCAGGGCTTGGCTGCGTTCCTTTTCAACACTGAGCCCCGCTTGTTCCCCCCGCTGGTCTCGGGCGATCCCATCAAGATCGGGCCGGTCATCCTGGGCAGACAGGACATCGTGGTCCTGCTGGCGGCGATCGTCACCTTTGGTATCCTGTACTTGTTCCTGTATCGGACCAAACAGGGTACTGCAGCCCGCAGCATCTCGCAGGATGAGTATGCGGCACGTGTTCTTGGAATCCCGACTCCGTCGATCTACATGCTGGTATGGGCCATTGGAAGCGCGATGGCGGGTCTGGCTGCACTGCTGATCGTCCCCAGGTTCTCCCTCGAGCCGTCGTTCATGGGTCTTGTCCAGGTGAAAGCTTTTACGGCCATCGTCCTGGGAGGTATGGGCTCGGTGTTCGGCGCTGCTGTTGGCGGACTCATCATCGGCGTCGTGGAGAATCTTGTGGCATATCAATTCCCAGCCATCAAGGACAGCTTCATGCTTATCGTCATCGTCATCGTACTGCTGGTCATGCCACAGGGACTGTTTGGCAAGCGCCAGCAGAGGAGGTTCTGATGACTTCTTCCAGTACAAGGCGTCTAGCGGTCAACGGAGCCATCGCGGCGCTTGTCCTTGTCCTCCCGCTCGTGTTCAGAACGAAGCCATCGATTATCGGGTACTTGAACATTGCCATGCTGTATGCCATCGCGACACAGGGACTCAATCTGCTCATGGGATTTGGCGGGCTCGTCTCGCTGGGCCACGCAGCATTCATGG
>JAPLGI010000023.1 GCA_026390245.1 Caldisericota bacterium | reverse complement strand
TCCTTCGTCACCGATGGCAACTGTGCCCAGTGCGGAACGGACCTTGGGTTGACGCTCGACACGGAGGCCCTTTGAGAAAGACAACCGTGCTCATTGCGGCGCTGATTGTCGTCGGAGCCGCAGCAGCGTCCTTCCTTGTCTGGCATGCATCCCCTGGGCCGCTTGCATCCACGTACTTTCTCATGGACACGGTCCTTACAGTCAAGACCGTCGGAGGCGACGCAGCCGCGATCAACGAGCACCTGCATGCCCTGGCATCCGGCGTCGAACGTATGACCAGCCTCTACGAGCCCGGGTCCGAGACCGCCATGGTGAATGCGGCAGCGGGCAAGGAGCCCGTGGCCGTCTCGCCCGAATATGCAGCACTGCTGAAGGCCGCCGCGGCGGTCGAGGCCATTGACCAGGGAAAGACCTTCGACATGGCGATTGCCCCCGTCTCCTCGCTCTGGGGCTTCACGACCAAGGACTTCAGAATCCCTGCCGCAGAAGAGATACTTAGAACGCTCGCGTATTGTGATGCAGACCAACTTGAGCTGACCGACACCACTGCACGGCTTCGGGACCCCAGGGCTCGCATCGATCTGGGTGGTGTCGCCAAGGGCTACGCACTCGACGTCATGGAGGCGTATCTCAGGACGGTCAAACCCCAGCCTGAGCAGGTAATCGTCGATTTCGGCGGCAACCTCCTGCTGTACAGTGGCGGGCAGAAGACCGACTGGAAGATCGGCATTCGGGATCCCCGTGGTCAGGGGATCATCGGCTATGTTCTGTCCGGAGATGCCTTCGTGGCTACTTCTGGAGACTACGAGCGGTACTTCGAAAGGGATGGCAGGAGGTACTGTCACATCATCGACCCATCGACGGGATATCCAGCCACTCTTAATCAGAGTATCACAGTCATCTCTGCCATACAGCCCATGCACGGGGCCATCGGCGACGCCCTTGGCAAAGTCTTCTTCTGTTCGTCCGCCGAGGCTCAACATACGCTGTTCCAGGAAATGCAGGGGAAGGGAGTCGTCGGCATTGTCGTCGTCGACGCATCGGGAACACGGTCTGCTCTGGGACAGGTCACGCTTGTGCTTGCATCTGCTCAATGAAGCGGGGTGACCGCATCACGGCGGTGGTCCTTCTTATCGCCGCACTACTCGTCACGGCCTTCTGGATCTTCACTCACCGCACGCCCGGCATCCGGGCAGTCGTCCGCGTGGACGGCAAGGTAGTCGCGACGGTCGATCTGACGCTGCTCGAACCCCGGACCCTGCACGTGCAAGGCGTGCTTGGACCGATCGTGATTCTGGCCGATGGAAAGGGTTCCATTCGAGTCGAAGAAGCGACTTGCCCGGATCAAGTGTGCGTGCATACTAGTCCAGCCCACAGTCCGGGCGACCAGATCATCTGCGTTCCCAACCACATGGTCATTACGATCGAAGGAAGAGGAACCAGCATTGACGCTCTTGCCCACTAGGAAAAACCGGTCAACTCAGGCCACCCTTCGGTTTGCGTTGCTGGCCGCCGTCGCGATCGTCATCAACTACTTCGACCCGCCGCTGCCATTCCTGCCAGGCGCCAAGCTGGGACTGTCCCAGATAAGCACGATGCTCTGCCTGGAGATGTATGGAGCGCTCCCAAGCATTGCGCTTGTTGTCTTGCGAGTGCTGGCCACCGGTATCATGAAGGGGAATCTGATGACGATTACGTCGCTGCTCTCCTTTGGCGGGAGTCTCGGAGCAGTTGTCGTCATGGTCCTCGTGAAAAAGGCGTTGGGGAAGCACATCGGATTGCCAACCGTGAGCACGGTGGGAGGCATCTGCAACAATGTATCGCAATACCTCCTCTTGTTGATTACCAATACTGTGGGTACACTATGGTACTATCTGCCGGTGCTGGTGGTGGCGGGCGGAGCGGCCGGGTATCTGATTGGTGGTGTTTCGCTTGCCGTCCTGTCTCGACTCGACCGAGCCCTTCATGGCAGCAGTACTATGGAGCAACGGTGAGAAGAAAAGAGCGAACGATGTCGATAGCTTTTATGATTGCGGGAGCCATCCTCGGATCCGTGCTCGGCGAGGTGCTGGGCGCCTATTACCCATTCATGAGAGCAGGGTTGCATTTCGGCATTCCGGAGTTCACAATCCAGCTTGGCTTCATGGAGCTGCGGCTGGGATTGACGCTCAACATGAACCTGGGAACCGTCGGGCTTGCACTTCTCTTTCTCTTCTTCTCGACGCTCGTATGACCCTCTACCTGGCTTCGAGCTCACCGCGCAGGGCTCGCATGCTCACCGAATGGGGCATACCTTTTGCGATTGTGACAGCCGAGACTGACGAGGTCATGGAAGACGATTCGCCTGAAGACTGTGCTGCGCAAAATGCACTGGCAAAGGCGAGACGTGGAAGTGAGCACGTGGACGCCGGGTTAGTCATTGGGGCCGACACTGTCGTCGCCTGCGACGGCCGAATCCTGGGAAAGCCGCTTGACGAAGGTCACGCCCGTGCCATGCTTGAACTGCTCGAGGGAAGGGAACATCGCGTTATCACGGCCATGGCAGCTGTGCTTGTGCCGGAACGAACCGAAGCCGCCAGGCTATCGGTAGCGCGAGTATTCATGAGACGCCTGAGCGACCGTGAGCGGGAGGCCTACCTGGGCAATCCCGAATATCGGGACAAGGCCGGTGCATACGCCGTCCAGGGACTGGCCGCAAGTTTCATTGAACGGACTGAAGGGCCGATGGACACGATCATCGGCTTCACCATGAGTGATTTCTACGCGCTGTGCAATGAGCTGCGCGTCGACGTGAGGAGGTAAGTCGTGGCATTTTTCTCAAGAGACCTGGCAATAGACCTTGGTACTGCGAACACAGTCGTCTACGTCAAGAACAAGGGTGTCGTCATCCGCGAGCCTACCATCGTGGCGACCGATGCCAAGACCGGCACTGTGCTTGCCGTTGGCGACGACGCCAAGAAGATGGCAGGGCGCACGCCCCAGTCGATTACCGTGACACGCCCTCTGAGGGACGGTGTCATCGCAGACTTCACGGTAACGGAGAAGCTTCTTGAGTACTTCATCCGAAAAGCGTCTGGAACAGGTCTCTTTGCCCGTCCACGTGTGCTTGTCGG
>JAPLGI010000186.1 GCA_026390245.1 Caldisericota bacterium | reverse complement strand
ATTCTACACGCTCGGGACCACGCGAGGCAATGTCTGGAGTCTTGTCATCTGCTTCGCGCCGAGGATCCTGGTCGGTGTAGTAGCAGGCGTCTGCTTTCAACTGTTCACCCGTTTGAAGTGGAAGAGTGGCATCGTCTACGGGCTCAGCGGAGCGCTGGGCAGCCTCGCGAACACCTTTGGAGTCCTTGGGGGCATCTACGTCTTCTTTGGGCACAGCTACGCAACAGTGCTCGGGAAAGGGTTTGACCTGCTTCTCGGATTGATCGGCCTGACCATCCTTACGAGCGGCATTCCCGAAGCCATCATTGGCGGAGTGGCTGCGTATGCAGTCTGTCGGCCCCTCCGGAAGTACATGAAGCACGAGGCGGATTGAATCAATCCTGCGCCCAACAGCCCCGCTTCACGTGGGTGATATCGGGAAAGGCATGACCGTCGCCTCTGCCGCTTGACAGAGGCAGTCCATTCCGTACAATCCGCCTATGGAAAAGCGCTCTGTCTTCCGACAGGCTGCACGCCACACTCTCCCGGTTCTGATGGGGTATGTCCCTCTCGGCATTGCATTCGGATTCGTGGCGACGCAGGCGGGACACCCATGGTGGTATGCGGTGGTCATGAGCACGTTCGTCTACTCGGGTGCCACCCAGTTCTTCATCCTTGGACTGTCTGCAACCGGCATGCCCATGGCAACGGCCATCGTCATGGCGTGCCTGCTCAACCTGCGCCACTCCTTCTACGGTCTGTCACTTCTCTCGAAGTTCTCTGGCACACGGTGGGCCAAGCCATACCTGATCTTTGCTGTCACGGACGAGACCTTCGCCTTGCTGACGACCACCCTCGAACCGGATCCTTCCACGAGAACCCGGCTGTACGTCCTCATCTCTCTCCTCGACCAGCTGTACTGGGTCGCCGGAACGCTGGTCGGCGCCCTGCTGGGAACGGCAGTCCCCGTCGCCATCGCCGGTATCGAGTTCTCGCTGACAGCGCTATTCGTCGTCCTGGCTGTCGGGAGCACGGAGAGGATCCGATCGCTCGTTCCACTTACAGTCGCCCTGGCGACGACCGTGATCGGGCGCCTCCTTCTTCCATCCTCGGCCGTTCTGCCGGCGTCTATCGCCGTGGGAACAGGCATGCTGCTGCTCCTCGCGAGGCACACCGACCATGCCTGACTCCCTCCTGGTCCTCGCCATCATGGCTGTCATCACCTTCGCAAGCCGCCTGCTGCCGTTCGTGCTGTTCAGCCGTACTCGCCCGCCTCGCTGGGTTGCCACCGTCGAGACTGTTCTACCACCACTTGTTTTGTGGTTGCTCGTCTTCTACTCGCTCAATAGCGTTGCGTGGCGCACAACACCCTACGGGATACCGGCACTTGGCGGCGTGGCAATGACTGTCCTCGCCCACCGGTGGAAGCACAACGCCCTCCTCAGCATTTTCTCAGGAACGGCGATCTATATGATCCTGACGCGGCTGCTGGGATAGTGCTCCGCGCTGGACGCTGAGCGCTGCCGTGGTACAATGTCTGGCATAGTCAACCTTTGCGGGAGGAACACATGAGCGTACTGGAAGAGATACGGGCCAAGGCGAAGACACTGCACCGCACCGTCATTCTGCCCGAGGGCAATGAAGACCGCACCCTGAAAGCAGCACAGATGCTGGTCAGCGGCGGAATGGCCGACGTCATCCTGGTCGAGGACGAGGCATCCATCCGCGCCAACGCGGCCCGTCTGGGCGTCGACCTGACCGGCGTGCAGATCGTGGATCCAAAGAGGTCACCCAAGGCAGCCGAATTTGCCGCTCTGATCTATGAGAAGCGCAAGGCCAAAGGCATGACGCCCGAGAAGGCTGCCGAGCTGTCGGTCGACCCCATCTATTTCGCCACCTGCATGCTGGAGACCGGCATGGCACACGCACTGGTGACGGGAGCCCTGCACAGTACTGGCGATATGCTAAGGCCTGCCTTGCAGATAGTTGGTACCGCTCCGGGGAACAAGACGGTCAGCTCGATGTTCCTCATGGTCATGCCCGACGGCAAGCTGCTTGGCTTCGGCGACTGTGCCGTCATCCCCGATCCCACCGTCGACCAGCTGGCGGACATCGCGATCGCGACGGCAAAGACGTACAAGACGCTGACAGGGGCCGAACCCGCCGTGGCGATGCTGTCCTTCAGCACCAAGGGCTCCGCCGAACACGACATGGTCACCAAGGTCCGCGAGGCGACTGCGCTGGCGCACCAGAAGGCTCCCGAGCTGGCCCTCGACGGCGAGCTGCAGTTTGACGCAGCGTACGTGCCGTCCGTCGGTGAGCGCAAGGCACCGGGCAGCCCGGTCGCCGGCAAGGCAAACGTCTTCATCTTCCCTGAACTCAACGCAGGCAACATCGGCTACAAACTGGTCCAGCGGCTGGCGGGCGCGCAGGCCATCGGACCCATCTCGCAGGGACTGGCCAAGCCGGCTAACGACCTGTCTCGTGGCTGCACGCCCGAAGATATCCGGGACGTCTGCTGCATTGCCCTACTCAACGCGTAGTTGCGGGAAGACAACCACACGACATTGAAATCTGAGGGGCGGCGTGGTGCTGCCCCTTTCGTGATTCCGGAGGAATGCATGGAACCAAAGAAGCTCATCACCTACACAGCCGGCCACGCGTCCGTCAGAAAGCAGCTCCTGCTGTTCTGGATCTTCTTCATCATCGGAACGTTTACCATCGGAGGCGGGTACGCCATGATCCTCATGATGAAGCGCTACCTTGTCGAACAGTACCACTGGCTCAAAGATGAGGAGTTCTACGACATGCTGGCCATCAGCCAGGTCACACCCGGCCCGATCGCCGTCAACATGGCCACATTTGTCGGCTACACGCAGGGCGGTGTCCTGGGGTCCGTCCTTGCCACGCTGGGAGTCAGCATCCCCGCAGTGGCCGTCATCATTGTCATCGCCCTCTTCTTCCCCGACTTCAAGGACAACGTCTGGGTGCAGCGCTTCTTTGCAGGTGTCATCGTGGGCGTGGTCGCACAGATCGCCACGATCGTCCTCGACCTGGGCAAACGGCAGAAATGGACGATTGTCTCGGCCGTCGTCTGTGCAGCTGCATTGGGTATCCTGTTCTTCGTCCACCAGGTCAGCCCCATCTGGCTCATCCTGGGCGGGGGTCTGGTCGGCATCACCATCGAGGTGTTCAAACCGCACAAACCGGCCGCCGCGAAGAGGGCGTCATGATCAGCTTCCTCGCCCTGTTCGGCGTCTTCTTCAAGATCGGGATGTTCACGTTCGGCGGCGGACAGGCCATGATCCCGCTGCTGCAGAAAGACCTGGTCGTCAACCTGGCATGGGTCCCGATGAAGGAGTTTCTGGACTTCGTGGCCATCAGCGAGATCACGCCGGGCCCTGTCGCCATCAATATGGCGACCTTTGTCGGGTACAAGCTGCGGGGCCTCACGGGCGCGCTGGTCACCTCACTTGGCGTCATCCTGCCCTCATTCATCATCATCCTCATCATCGCGACCGTCGCACACACGTTCCGCACAAACCGCTGGGTCTCGGCGTTCCTCGACGGCCTGAAACCCGTTGTCCTGGCCCTGCTCACTTACGCTGTCTTCACCATCGCGAAGGGTGGAATCCCTGCCTGGTGGGGATACATCGCATCACTCGGCATCCTTCTGCTTATACTGAAGTATGGGAAGAAGCTGAATCTGTTCCTGGTGCTGCTTGCAGCCGGTGGACTCGGGCTCCTGATGTTCAGATAAAGGGGGAACTACATGAAGAAGGCGATCGACAACTATCTCAGCGAACACGAGAACGAAATGATGATGGCCCTGTCCGGCGCCATTGCAATCCCGTCGGTCAAGGACCCGACGACCGCCAGCTCGCATGCGCCGTTTGGCAAGGAGATCGGGCACGCGCTCGAGTTCATGCTCAGAACAGCCGAAGGACGACGGTTCACCGCCGAGAACATGGAGAACTATGTCGGCCGCGTCCGCTGGGGCGGCGACGGGACACAATATGCTGTCCTGACGCATGTCGACGTCGTACCGGAAGGAACGGGGTGGAGCGTTCCCCCGTTTGCCGGGACCATCAAGGACGGCCGGCTATATGGTCGAGGCTCCACTGACGACAAGGGACCCGCGGTTGCTTCCATCTTCGCGCTGGCCGCTGCGCGCGCGGCTCTGCAAGCGCAGCACATCGAGCCAAGAAACGCCATCATGCTGCTGTTCGGCACTGACGAGGAATCCGGCTGGGCCGACTTTGACTACTACTTCAAGAAGTACGGCGTCCCCGAGGCTGGATTCAGCCCGGATGCTGAGTTCCCCATTGTCAACGGTGAGAAGGGAATTCTCAACCTGCAGCTGGTCGGCCACGGCACGCATGGGGGCATCCTGCGGCACGCCGAAGGCGGCACGCGCTCCAACGTCGTTCCACAGCATGCCGAAGCGCTCCTGGTCACCGATCATGACAAGCTGCAGCGCCTGCAGGGGCTGATCGAGCGCTTGCCCAAAGACGAATTCCTGGTATCAGCAACGCTGGCAAACGGCGAGCTGAAGGTTGACGTGGAAGGCGTGCCCGCTCACGCGTCTACTCCAGAGAAGGGGCGCAACGCCATCGGCAAGCTGCTGCAGGTGCTGGATGCCGTGCACTGTCTCGAGGACGACGAGTCCCTGCAGTTCCTTGCTCGCGAGATCGGTACAGAGTGGACGGGGCATCGTGTGGGCGTCGACTTCGCGGACGAAGTCTCCGGCGTCCTCACACTCAACCTGGGCACCCTGCATATCGACCATGACGACGGCACTGCGGTCATCAACATCCGGTATCCCATCAAGGTCACGAGCAAACAGGTCACCGACCAGTTTGTCGAGAAGCTGCTCGGAACCAAGGTTGAGTTCACGGTACTATCGGACAGCGTTCCGCACTACGTCGATCCCGGCACGCCCCTCATTCAGACACTCCAGAAAGCGTACACAGAGTATACGTGCACCGAGGCGAAGTGCTTTGCCATCGGCGGCGGCACCTATGCGCGGGCCATCCCCGGAGCCGTGGCTTTCGGACCGCTGTTCCCCGGTCAGCCGATGACTGAGCACGGACCAGACGAATACATCGATGTCGACTCCCTGCTCAAGGCGACACGCATTTACGCGTATGCCATGGTCGAACTTCTGAAGGGATAGGGTGGGCACCGAGCGCGAAGTCAAGTACCAGGTCCTGGACCAGGCGCTGTTTCGCCGCTTGAACGCCATGGACCACATCGGGAACTTTGCGCTCGAGCATGCCGGGACCGTCGACATCCTGACCATCTACCTCGACACTCCCGAGCTGACCCTGTTCTACAGCCACCACGCCCTGCGCCTGCGCATCATGCAGGGCAGGGTCTTTCTCTCTCTCAAGGGACCATCCACATCATCTGATGGTTTGGTGCAGGAACGTCCCGAGGACGAGGCCGATGCACCAGGATTCTCAGAGAAGTTGCTCCCAGGCGCAGAGGACGCCATGCGCCTTCTGCCTTCTTCGGTGCAGTTGCTGAAGAGCCTGACTCTGTGTGCTTCCCTGCGGTCATTGGACAAGCGCGCCCTGCATTATGTCCTCCATCAGAGTGAGCGCGCCTACGAGATTGCTTGTGACAGCGTCGTCTTCAGCTCCCCCCGCAGGCCCGGCATCAAGGCAGATGCAACCGAACTGGAGATCGAACAGAAAGCGGGTTCGGTCGAGGGCCTTCAGGACCTGATGCGTGCGTTCGAGACGTTCTTCGCCGTCGTCCCACGCCGTGGCTCATCCAAGTACCAGGACGGCCTCAAGGCACTCGAACTCATCTGACGGAAATCCCTTCGTCAATTGTGAATCCCATTGTACCTGGTACAATGGGATTCACAATTGGTCAGCCAAGGACGCGAGCGAGCATGAGACGCAGGTCATTAAGGTCGAGGGGCAGCCCCAGGATGCCATCGATGAGTGACGACTTGTCGGCAGGACAGCCGACACCATGTTGAAAAATGGCAACAACTGGAAGACCCAGACGCCTGCGGCCCTCCACCGCTGCATTAAGCTCGGAGCTGTCGCCGATGACGGCCAGTACCACACGTGGAACAAAACGTGCCACATCCTGCGCTGCTTCCTCCCACGTCAACACCGCCTCTGCTGTACATCCGGTCGCACCAAGCAGCATGACCAGCGGCGATGGCCTGCCGACGACAAGAACCCTGGTCCCTTTGAGGTCCGCCGCCTGAGGTGCCCGAGTGGGGACCGATCCTGACGGAGACTGCTGCGCCATTTCTCTGGCCACCGTGAGGACGATAGTGATGACTCCCGGCGCAGACGTGACGTCAAGCGACGCCCCGCTCCTAGCTGCAGATGCCTGAGCGGCCGACGCCAGAAGTCCTGCCTCCCTGCTGTCCTCACTGCTGATCGCCTGCGTGACACCATCGAGTTCCAGTCGAATTTCCACACAAGCCTGTGCCGGATCACTGACAATCTTCAGCTGAGCTCCCGTGACCGGCTTCAGCCGAAGCACCCCGGATTTGACGAGCAAAATCAGCGCATTCTCCACGTTATTGTCGGTCATGCGAACTGGGACGGCACGTCCAGGCAACTCCTTTGTTACTGCGACTCCCTTGAGATAGAGCGTCCCTGCCAAGTCGAGTGCATCTGAAGCTGCCTTGACTGCGTCACACGTCATCCCACCTTTGGCGCTGTCACGCGCGAAATTGAGCATTTTGCGGGCCAGCACTGAGGCCCGTGTGGCGGCTTCCTCGATGGCAGCCATCGACACCCCCACAGGACTGTTTTCGGGTACATCCATCCTCGCCAGCGCCGCGTTCCCGAGCACCCCCTGCATGATGTTGTTGAAATCATGGGTTACCTGCACAGAGAGCTCTGCCACACTGCGATAGCGGGCCAAGGTCACCATATTCGACTGTGCCTCATCGACTTTTGCTCTCAGACTGACTACACTCATGACGGCGGCCACGCAGCGCAGACACAGCGAAGACGGTTTGCCGGCGCCGGTGCGTAGAAACTCCGCGACCACCAGACCAGTGGCATGCCCTTTGTCGCGGAGTGCTGCAACCCCTGCAATGGATACATCGCCTTCGTCGAACGACACCCACCGGACCACCCCGTCCGTCAGCACAGCGTCCAGCGTGGAGGCCGGAGCGACAGCCAGGCCGATGCGTGCAAGGGTGTCACCGGGATCATGCCCTGTCGCAACAAGTTCCAGCGAGTCCTCTCCCACCACCCTGCGGTAGACGGAAAGGAGCACCTTGCCGACAACGTTGTCAAGCACCGCCTGAGCCTCCAGGACGGCTTGCTCGGTCGAAAACACTTCCAACACGGCCACCATGCCCCGAAGACATGAACATGGGCAACTCCCAGGAACGCAGGAAGCATCGGGCTCTCGCTGTGCCAGACTGGCTGGCAGTTCAACCATCGCAGTCCAACTCCATTCTTTCATCCCGCTCTCCTTCCCTGTCTATCGAACTCTCACACCTCAGTACCGCTATCCGTGCTGGTCTGGCGCGTCTGAGTCAGTCGACCCTCCCGCGTGAGCATTTCGACCACAGCGTTCTGGGTCCGGCGGTACTCCCTGGCCACATACGGTGACAGCATGGAGTGAAGCAACGCTGCATACTTCATCCTGAAATGGACGACATCACCCTCGCAGAAGTCGCGTCCGGCTTCTGTCACGTCGAGGACCATATGGTCGCTGGAACTGCCGGCTATCGTGACACCATCGTCCAGTGGCAAGAGGGCATCCGGGTCCGTGTCGGTGTATCCCAGAGCCACAACGGCACGCCTGCGGACACCGCGGTCCACGACCCGCGGCCGCCGGCCTTCCGCGTCCAGGCCTACTGGTCCATCCGGCGCACTTGGCTTGTCCCGCACTTCGATGACCTCGGCCTCCAGGACAAATGCGTCCTGGCGCAGCCATGGGATGACGCGAGAATCAGTCGTGCTGACGCCCAGCAGAAGTGCCTCACCGGCTCGCAGCTCGGTCACCGTTGGTGACAGCAGACCATGCTCGATCAGGTCGAGGGCTACCGTTCCACCCGTCGAGACGATAGGCAGTGATAGTCCTGTCTCGCGACGAACGCGTGCAGCTGAGGCCCCAAACAGCTCCTGATTCTCCGCCGTGGGCAAGAGTCCCGTGATGCACCCCACGTTCCCGGCCAGGCCAACAACCTCGACACCCGCAATGCTTGATGCGGCAAGGACGAACGAGCTCAGCTCGGACATCGGCACGCCGTCACGACGGTCTCCCATCTCGACGACTGCGAGGACGTCACAGATCGTTCCCTTGGCCACCGCAGCCTCACCTAGCGCCTCCATGGCGCTCAACTCCGACATGAATGCGTGGTCGGTGATGTGTGGAACCAGATGGATTTGCGAGCGTGGAGGCTGCCTGAGGAGCGTGAGTTCCAGGACGCCAAACTCTTCCTGGCGCAGACTGAGAAAGTCATGAACGCGCGAGTCGCCAATACTGTGGATGCCGCCGCGCATGAATGCCTGAACAATCTCAGCGTCGGATGTGACCCCTTTGGTCACAGCCACGACACCAAGCCCGTGTTCCTGACAGAGTGAGTGGACCTTGGTGGCATTGTCGGTCAGACAATCAAGGTCGACCACGACGCGCGGAAAGCTACTC
>JAPLGI010000082.1 GCA_026390245.1 Caldisericota bacterium | reverse complement strand
CCCAGCTCCTTGAATCCGAGACCCAGAGTCTCGGTGACGTCCATGATGGCCACGAATGCATCTGGGTCCACCTCGTGGACGATCTGCTTGAGATGCGATATCTGGCTCTGAGGCACGACGCAGAAGACGACTTCCTTGCGTTCGCTCCTGAAACCGCCAGCTGCGGTGAACTTAGTCACTCCACGATCCAGTTCGGTCATGATTTTGCCTGCGATGGCTTCTGGTTGGGCACTCACCACCCAGGCAGCCTTGGAGAAAGAGATTCCTTCTTGTACGAGGTCAATGGCTTTTGCGGATAAGTACAGCGACAAGATCGAGTAGAGTGGTATCGTGACGCTTCGAAATGCGATACCTGAGCACGCGATGATGGCCGTGTCGATGATCAGTAGAGTCGTTCCGAAGCTCAATCCTATGCGTTCGGACAGCATCTGAGCAAGGAGATCGGTGCCGCCGGTGGAACCAAAGAAACGGAAGATGATGCCAATCCCGATGCCCATGACGACTCCGGCGTAGACCGCCGAGAGCAGCATGTCCACGTGGAAGCCGCGTGTGTAGGGCACGATCGCATCGATCAGGAGTGACGAGACGACGGTTGCGTACACTGAACGCCACAAAAATGCCTTGCCCAGCCTCTTGAGGCTCATCAGGAAGAGCGGAGTATTGAGGACGATGATCGTGATGCCGATGGGAACGACCTTGAAGAAGTGGTTCAGAATGATCGCGAGTCCCGAGACACCCCCGGGAGCCAGATCAACAGGGATGACGAACAGGGCAAACGAAAGAGCGTAGACGAGACACCCGATCGTTATGCCGACGATGTCACGAATCGCTCGAACGACGATCTTCCGCGTCATGTCGCACGCTTGCAAGGATAAAGTCCTGCAAATCGCCATCGAGAACGGCATCGACATTTCCCTTCTCGACACCCGTACGATGATCCTTTGCCAGTTTGTAGGGTTGGAGGACGTAGGAGCGGATCTCGTTGCCCCATTCCGCAGATTTGAATACCCCGCGAACTTCCGAAATCTGGGCATCGCGCTGCAGCTCCTGCTGCACAAGCAGCCTGGACTTGAGAACGGCCATGGCCATTCGCTTGTTCTGCAGCTGTGAGCGCTCGTTCTGGCAGCTGGCCGATATGCCCGTTGGAATGTGAGTGATGCGCACAGCGGTGGAAAACTTCTGCACGTTCTGGCCTCCATGACCCGACGCATGATAGACGTCGATGCGCAGATCACCCTCTGGGATTTCGACGTTTGAGCTGGTTTCTGGAATTTCCGGGATGACATCTGTTGCCGCAAACGATGTGTGGCGACGCTTGTTCGCGTCGAAGGGACTGATCCGGACCAGGCGATGAACACCCTTCTCGTGTTTCAGGAGACCATAGGCGTACTGCCCGTTGATGACCAGGGTACAGCCCTTGATACCTGCCTCCTCGCCCAGCATGTAGTCTGTCACGACCACTTCGAAACCCTGTCGTTCGGCATAGCGCGTGTACATGCGCATCAGCATTGCGGTCCAATCCTGTGCATCCGTCCCGCCAGCTCCACTTGAGAGTGACAAGATCGCATTGGACGCATCATACGGACCGCTGAAGTAGGCTGTCGTCTCAAGGATCTGGAGGTCATGTTCAAGACGCTCTATGCCGTCGACGGCCTCGTGTTCGAGGTCCGGGTCTGGCATCCCGACGAGGAGATCCAGCGCCGTCCGGGCATTGTCCAGCTCAGTCAGCGTTTTCTGCTGCGAAGCAATATCCACCTCGATGCGTGCGATACTGCCCATGATTTCTGCTGCGCCGTTCTGATCGTTCCAGAAGCCGACAGCTGTTGTCTTGCCCCGCAGCTCGTCCAGCTGTGCTTGCTGACTGGTCAGCCAGCCAGGCTGATAAAGTCCGGAGATGCGTGACTCACACTCTGAGACACGCCTGCGCAGCGGTTCAAGATCGATCATGCTTCTTCTCCGGTTGAGCTGGTTGCAGCTCGAAGGTGAACAAGGCCCGCGTTACGTCGTGCTTGATCTGGTCCATCAGTTCGTTGAAGAGGTCATACCCTTCCTTCTGATAGGCAATGACCGGGTCCTGCTGGCCGTAGGCGCGAAGACCGATGCCATCCTTGAGGTCGTCCATCTGAAGCAGATGGTCTCTCCATGCACTGTCGATCGTCCGCAAGAAGACATAGTGCTCAATCTGATGCATGATGCTTTCCCCGTACCGGTTGTACTTCTCGAGGTACAGTGTCTCAGCGCGATCTCGAATCGCCGCTGCAAGTTGCTGTTCCGAGTCATGACCTTCGACCAGTTCAGTCAGTTCCTGGAGCGTCATCTCCACGGGCCTGCCAAATGCATCCAGGACCAGATCGTTGTACACTTTGCCCAGATCGGACTCATCTGCATGGTGGGCCTGAACGACTTGCTGTGCCGTTGTGTCAGCCTGTTCGTTGATAAACTCATGGACTTCGTCCGTGAGATCCGCCCCGGCAAGCACTTTGTCACGCTCTGCGTAGATGACCTCGCGCTGCTTGTTGAGCACGTTATCGTAATCAAGAAGGCTCTTGCGTGCATCGAAGTTGTAGGACTCCACCTTCTTCTGAGACATCTCGATGGTTTTGGAAAGGAGGGGGTGATTCACAGGCATCGACTCCTCGACCTTCATCATCTCGAAGATACGCTGGATGCGGTCGCCACCGAAGATTCGCAGGATGTCGTCTTGTGCCGAGAGGAAGAATTTTGACTCTCCGGGATCGCCTTGTCGGCCCGCCCGCCCCCGTAGCTGGTTGTCGATGCGACGCGACTCATGACGTTCTGTTCCCAGGATAAAGAGGCCTCCCATCCGTACCACTTCGTTGTGTTCCTTCGCCCACGACTCATTGTACTCCGCAAGAAGCTTGGCGTACTCCTCAGTGTATTGCTGTGCGTATTGTCCCGGCTGTTTCTTCGGGTCAGCTTTGGTACGAGCCACGGCACCAGCGTGAGCGAGAGCTTCGGGGTTGCCCCCCAAGAGGATGTCAACGCCACGACCTGCCATGTTGGTGGCAATCGTGACCGAGTCTTTGCGACCGGCCTGAGCGATGATCTCCGCTTCCTTTTCGTGATACTTGGCATTGAGTACCTGATGCTTGA
The DNA here is from genome assembly GCA_026390245.1 of Caldisericota bacterium. Taxonomy (GTDB): domain Bacteria; phylum Caldisericota; class Caldisericia; order Cryosericales; family Cryosericaceae; genus Cryosericum. The sequence continues at coordinate 901 of JAPLGI010000082.1, read as the reverse complement.
TGCCAAGCTTCTTGAGCTCATGGCTGAGCACTTCGGATTTCTCGACGGACCTCGTGCCTACAAGCACGGGTTGGCCCTTTTCGTGCCTAGCCTGAATCTCGCAAAGGATAGCGTCTAGCTTGCCGCGCTCAGATCGGTAGACTTCGTCATCCGCATCCTGGCGCCCAACTGGACGGTGCGTGGGAATCTCGAGGACATCGAGTCCGTATATTTCCTTGAACTCGTCTGCCTCGGTGAGTGCAGTGCCCGTCATTCCAGAGAGTTTGTGGTACATCTTGAAGAAGTTCTGGATCGTAATCGTCGCAAGCGTCTGGCTTTCCTCGCGGACCTTCAGCCCTTCCTTTGCCTCGATGGCCTGATGCAGCCCCTCAGAATAGCGCCGGCCATACATGAGCCGGCCCGTGAACTCATCGACAATGATGACTTCTGTGTCCTTGATGATGTATTCGCTGTCCTTCCTGAAGAACACCTGCGCCCGGACGGCGTTGCGAAGAATCTTGTCATAGGTGGCCTGATCCTTGAGAAGCTTGTCCTGGGGGATCCGGGCAGCGTGGGCAAAACGAGCAAGCAGATCGTCGGCAGGCTCGATTGTCTTATGCTTTTCGTCGTAGATGTAGTCAGAACCGTCAGGTATCCCGGTGTCACCAGGGGCCATCTCCGATCGAACCGTTCCCGACAGCCGCTTGACGAACGCAGCAGCCTCGTAGTATGGCATGTCCGAATCGCCTCCGGGGCCAGCGATGATGAGGGCTGTTCGAGCCTCATCAATGAAGATGTTGTCGACCTCGTCCACAATGCCGAAATCCAGGACGCCCTTCTGCACCATGTCCTCCGAAGAAGGAGCCATATGGTCGCGCAGGTAGTCAAAGCCGAACTCGTTGTTCGTACCGTAGGTAATGTC
>JAPLGI010000113.1 GCA_026390245.1 Caldisericota bacterium | reverse complement strand
CGAAGAGCACCGCATCAAGCTGACCGAAGGCATCGTCGTCAAGATCGTTCCATTCGGAGCGTTTGTCAAGACAGACACCAATGAAGTAGGTCTGGTCCACATCTCAGAGATCAGTGACACCTACGTCAAGGACGTCAACCAGTTCCTCAAGGAAGGGGACAAGGTCGTCGTTCGCGTCATTGGCCGCAACAAGGATGGGAAGCTGAACCTCTCCATCAAGGCCGCCAAGGCTTCTGCTGGTGCGGATGGGGCGCCCGTGGCCGCTGCCGCGGAAGGCAGCCCTGCCGCTGTGGGTTCCGCACCGACTGCGCCGTCTGCCCGTCCCTCCTACAGTTCGCGCCCGTTCCGCGACAAGCCCCTGCTGAGCCCCTTCGACATGATGATGAAGCGGTATCTGCAGGACTCACATGAGTGGCAGGTCGACAAGAAGAAGCGGACAGAGCGCAAGCGCGGATAACGTCTCGCTTTTCCCGGCTTGACAGAGGCTGTCGCCTCTGCTACTATGTTCCGGCTTTTCAGCGCCCTGTGGCGGCGTAGCTCAGTTGGTTAGAGCATTCGGCTCATACCCGGAGTGTCGAGGGTTCGAATCCCCCCGCCGCCACCATCTTTACCTATTTCGGGACAAGAAGCACCCCTCGTATTGGACTGACATACTCGGGCGGTTCCAGAAGTGCAACACCCCGGCGCCATGGTCATCGGCACCGGGGTGTTTGTCGTACTACTTGCGCTCTGACACGAGCTTCTCGAGAGGTTCGACCCAGCGGGTGCGCATGAAGTCGAAGCCCTTTTGCCAGAAGGACTTGTCGCGTGGGTCGATGCCTGCCAGGCCAAGGATCTCCGCGGGGGTCATGGCGCTGCCGGTTTCAAGGATGCGGTAGTAGACGGGCTTGAACTTCTCGCCTTCCTCCAGGTACTTCTGGTACAGTGCCAGCACGACGAGCTGGGCGAAGTTGTAGGCGTAGACGTAGAAGGGCCAGAGGAACATGTGCTGGACGATCGTCCATTCCATGTCGTAGTGGGCCGGGATGGTGACGGAGTCACCGAACATGTTGACCAGCTCCTCGTGGTAGATGCTGCGAAGCTCATCAGTGGACAGATGATGATCAGCGATGAGGCTGTGCGTGCGCACCTCGAATCGGTGGAACATGTTTTGGCGGAAGGTCGTTGCAAAGGCCGACTCCAGCTTGGAGCAGTAGAGCGCAATTTTCTCCTCGGGGTCCTTCATGCGGCCCAGCAGGTAGTCCGTGACGAGCATTTCCCCGAAGACCGACGCCACCTCGGCGAGAGGCAGGATGGGGTCTCGGTTGACCGCAGTCTGCTTGGCCGAGAGGACGCCGTGCATGCCATGTCCCAGCTCGTGCGCCATGGTCTCCACATCCCGGCTCGTCCCGGTGAAATTGAGCATCACCCAAGGATGCGCGCCGGGGAGATTGAACGTGCAGAAGGCTCCGCCTGTCTTGTTGGGAAGGGTGCGGCCGTCGATCCAGTTCTTGTTGAAAAACTCCTGGATGATGTCGTGTGCGCGCTGGTCGAACTTGGCGTACGCGTCCAGGACGATGGTCTTCGAGTCGTTCCACGTGTAGGTGTGCGGCTTGGCGTCGATTGGCGCATAGATGTCCGCGAGGGACAGTTTCTTGCTCTTCAGGAGGCGCGCCTTGAGGGCGTAGTAGCGCTTCACGATGTCGACGTTCTTTCTTGTGACGTCGGAGAGCGTGTTGACGATCTCAGCGTCCAGCTCGTTCTCCAGGTTGCGCATACCCATCGGCTCGTCGATGTGGCGCAGCTCGCACTCGATCTGGTGGTCCCTGAGCAGCGTGCCGAAGACGTTGGTAATGACCAGACTGTTCTCGGCGTACTTGCCAAAATATTGCTTCATGGCGCGTGCGCGCAGACGTGCATCGGTGCTTTGCCGCAGTGAGCGGACTTGCTCGCCGTTCATGACCTTGCGCTCGCCGTTCACGGTGACCGTGTACTTGAACGAGCTCGTAAGCTCCTGGTAGATTCACGGTGACCGTGTACTTGAACGAGCTCGTAAGCTCCTGGTAGATGCGCTGGATGGCCAGCTTGCCCGTCAGGTCGCGCTTGCTCATCAGCATCTCTTCTTTCTCGCTGAGGAGGTGTTCTCGCCGCTTGCGCAGGAACAACAGGTAGTGGCGGTAGTTGTCCAGGGCTTTGTCGGCGACCAGGTGCGCAAAGACGGCCTCGTCCATCTGGCCCAGTTCGACAGGAAAGAAGACGAGTGCGTTGCCGATGTCGCTGCCCAGTTCCTGTGCCTTCGTCGTGAGCATGAGTTCTGCGTACTCGCCGATGCGGCCGGTCGCCGAGCTGATGCGTTCTTCTTCGACCATGAACCTCCGGAGCTCAGCCGGGGTAACCTTGCCGGCTGCCACTTTGCCGCGGTACTTCGCCGCAAGAGCTGCAGCGTCATGTCGTACCGCTTTCATGTCACGTTCGATGTGTGGGTCGTCAAGACTCACATACAGAGCACTCAGGTCCCATACGATGTTCTCTGATCCCAGCTTTGCTGCTTTCATCGGTTTCTCCTCAACGGCATAGTTGCTCGTATACTTTATAATACCACACAACGCTGTGGTCTCAATGCCTCTGGGCCGTCACCCCCGCGCAGGTGGGAATCCAGTTCTTCTGTTGAAGTGCGCGCCCAGAGTGTAACACTCTCAAGGAGTTTGGAACCGTCCCGAGAGTGTTACAGTTTTGGAACCCCCCGAGTCTTTCCGTTCAAGACGAGGGGTGCTTCTGTCCCGATATGTTGCAGCAACTTGAGCTGTCCGTGCTATAATATAAAGTCATGTGTAGGCCAGTATTGAAGGGAGTAGTTATGCTGGAAAACGAGGTTGAGGTTCCATCGACACGGCTTGAGAATACGCCACATCAGGCGGCATTCTGGAAGGTTTCGGGCTCATTCCTCTCCAAAGTGCTTGGGTTTGTGCGGGACATCCTTGTGGCGAAGATCTTTGGTGCCACGTACATCGTGGACGTTGCACAGCTCGT
>JAPLGI010000184.1 GCA_026390245.1 Caldisericota bacterium | reverse complement strand
CACGGTCCTGTCGCCCACAACGTACAGCCGGTCCGGCAGAACGCGTATGGTCTCCAGATTGTGCGTGGACAGCACAACCGACTTGCCCCTTGCGGTGGCCCAGGAGATCAGGCCGTGGAGTTCGCGCAGACTCGGGAGATCGAGGTGGAGTTCAGGCTCGTCCATCAGGAGTATGTCCGTCCACTGCGCCACAAGAGCCATGAGCATGATCTTGCGCTGTTGTCCCGAAGACATCTCGTCCAGGAACCGCGCACCGAAGCCGCTGACCTCTGCAAACACGTCAGGGTGGTCCGACTCCTCGAGCTGTTGCATGGACTTGAGCCGTCCGAGGGAACTGAGCTCGATGACCTCATCCACCAGAATGTGGGCCTGGGGTATCCCCGGCGACAAGAACCCAACGGCCGCCGCAACGGTCTGCGGACTCATGGATTGCAGTGGATGACCCTTCAGCATGACCTGTCCCTTGAAGGGCGGCAGGAACCCACGCATCGTCCGAAGGAGCGTCGACTTCCCTGTCCCGTTGCGGCCGACCAGCGCAACGGCCTCTCCCGGGCGAATGCTGATCGTCACATCACTGAGCACCGGCTCTCCACGCACGTACCCGACCGCGACGTCGCTGAGTTCAAGGACACTTGGGATCACACCACCCTCCTCGACTTGATCGACAGCCAGATGAGATAGGGCGCGCCAAAGAGCGACAGGACTGTGTTCAGTGGCAGTTCGGACACACTTGCCGAACGAGCCAGGAGATCGCCGACAACCACGACGGTTGCACCCATGAGCATCGTCAGGGCGACGAACGTGCGGTCTGTGCGATGCGTCAGCAGGCGTGCCAGGTGGGGACTGAACAACCCGGCAAATCCGACGACTCCCGAGGCGGCAACATCTGTGGCAGCAAGGAGCACACTGACGACCAGCAGTGATATCCGGGTCCTGTTCACGTTGACGCCCAGGTTCCGCGCGAAGTCGTCGCCCACAAGATACGCCCGGAGAGGGCGCATTTGGCTCATGACTGCCGGAACGGCGATCGCCAATCCTGCGGCGACGACCGCCATACCGGTTCCAGAAGCCCTGTTGAGCCCCATCCAGGACCAGAAGATGGTGTTGGACAGGATGTCGGGACGTGTCGAGACCACGATCGAGTACAGAGCGTTGAGCAGGTAGGACAGAGCAAGTCCTGACAACAGGAACGCCAACAGGTCATGACCGATGCGCCTGCTGATGACGATCAGCAGTGCTAGAACGAGGAGGCCTCCTGCCAGCGGGGCGGCGATCATGACAGGGACGGAAGCGACCGTCCCGGCAAGGCCGAGAAGAGCTACCAGTGTGACGGCCAGCTGTGCTCCTCCCGAGACACCAAGGAGGTAGCTGTCGGCCAGAGGGTTCCGGAAGGCCGTTTGCATAAGGAAACCGGACAGTCCCAGCGACGCGCCAACCAGGACGCCCAGCCCGATGCGCACGAGTCTCAGCATGACGATCTGTCCTTCCGGCGTCCCGGCCGGTACGCCAGTGAGGGCAAGTCGCAGTCCGTGCAGTACCTGGACAGGCGTCAGACCCGCGCTGCCAAAGAACACGCTGATGCCCGTGACGACCAGCAGGACTGCGGCCATGCCCGCAAGCACGGCCGCATCGTGTCGCCGGGCTCCGGCGTCAGGGATGGGAAGCACGCTGGACATAGTCTGCGATCATCTCGAGACCTTTGATGATACGGGGAGACGGACGGAAGAGATAGTCGCCCACCATATCGTAGACGCTTCCCTGCCTCACGGCGTTGACCGTGGCAAAAGCCGCCCTCCCCAGGACGTCGCCAGCTCCCATGCCGGATGCCACCACGATGATGTCCGGATTGTGGCTGATGACGTACTCCTCGGACAGCACCGGCCATGCTGTCTTCGCCTCATCGGCAATATTGGCTCCGCCGGCGATGGAGACGAGGTCCGACACGAATGTCCCCTTGCCGGCACTCATCAGGGGGCTGTTCCATATCTCGACGTACACGGCCGGCTTGCTGGTCAGCTTCTGCGCTGCCGCGGCTACCTGGGCAATGGACCGGTGCATGGACAGTGCTACCTCAAATCCCCGGTCCGGGACCCCGAGCACGACGGACAACGAGCGTATGGCATCGACGATCCCCGACAGAGACTTCGGGTCGTCGGCGTAGACCTTGCGACCCATCATGCGGAGACGCTCCACCACCGCAAGCGGCGTGCCATCGGTCACCAGGATGAGGTCGGGCGACAGGACAAGCAGCTTCTCCAGCGAGGGGCCGTTGAAGGCTCCGACTGTCGGGATCTTCCTGGCCTCCTCGGGGTAGTCCGTGTACTCGGATGAGGCGATGATGTTGCTGCCCTGGCCAATAGCAAAGCAGTTCTCTGCAAGGTTCGGCGCGAGGGTCACGATCCGCATCTTCCCCGCCCCAGCAGGAAACGTCTTGTGCTCATAGCCAAGAACGTCTTTCATGACAGACGGAACCTGGAGGACGATCGACGTCAATCCATTGCCGGCTGACGATGTCATTGTGCCGCCAGCCGCGGTCACAAGACTCTTGAGGGTCTCGCCCGACAGATACAGAGTTCCCACCCTTCCTGACGTGCGGAAGAGGTCCTTCCGGACAGTCGTCTTGTATGAACCATCCACGAGCGTCCTGCTGACAAGCTCGTACGCGCCTGCAACAGGTCCCAGCGCAAAGTAGACAGTGTTCCGCGACGACTCGAACCGCACGATGCCGCCTGCTGCCTCGATGACGGCCCGCATCGGGAAGGCAAGCTGTGTGCCAAGCTGGACAGGCACAAACCCCCTGGGGAAGCTGCCAGCAACGCGCTTTGAGTCTGTCGTGACGACGAAGCCGGACTGGCCTGCACGGAGTTCAAGCGAGATGCGACGCATCGAAGCAGACGAGACGACACTCCCGGCCTGACTGGCGGGGACAGGAACCAGCATCGATACCATGATGAAGGCAAGCACGAACGATACACCCCTGTTTCCGCGTACCAGCCGGTAGCCTGCCACTGGCTCAACACATTCCATGATCCGGTCCCTGCATCCTTTCCTGAACATCGTCGTTCCTCCAAGTCCTTGAGTTTCTGGTCCGGCCGCCTGCGGTGAGTCACAACGGACTCCCACCCGGCCACCGGTTGCATCCGCTTCTGAGGGCGGACCGCACTTCTCGTGCCAGACAAGCGGTCCAGCGATACAGACCGGTCGTCTCATGCCTTGGCACGCTCAAGTATATGGGTTCCTGACGTCTGTCAACGTTCCCGCTTCGCGGGGGTGGCAGCCCGCTGTCTTTGCCATATACTGAACAGGTAGAGAGATGGAGGAGACGAAGACGTGATACGCGCGATTAGCCTGGACTTGTGGAAAACACTTATTCTGGACCGTGACGCGGATGAGGCACTGCGCGATCACGTCCGGGCTCGAGCTATTGGTGAAGTCGACGTCCGCGAGATGCGCGACTGGACTCTGACCACCTCCAACCAGATCGCTTTCGTTCTGACGCAGGCCAGCGTGTACCCTTCCCGGGACCTCGTCGATGCTGTCCTTCCCCGATATGAGGCAGCCATCTTCCAGCTGATGCCTTCCCTTGTCGAGCCAGACGCACCACATCTGCTTGCAGAACTTGCCCTGCACTACTCTCTCTCCCTGACCTCCAATACGGGAAAGACACCGGGGCACGTGTTGTTGAACGTTCTCAGCATGCTGAACATCCGCGCCCCCTTCACACATTTCGTCTTCTCGGACGAAGTCCTGTACGTGAAGCCCGACAGAGGCATCTGGCAGTTGCTGGTCGACACAAACGACCTGAAGCCGGAGGAGATCGTCCATGTGGGAGACTCATATCGCATGGATTACAAGGGAGCCCGCACGGCCGGCCTTCAGGCTGTTCTCTTTGGACGCCAGGAGTCGCTGCCCGGAGAAACCCTCGCGATCGATTCACTGAGTGAACTCGCGCCAATGATCGAGGAGATGAACAGATGAACATATGCCTTACTGGTTCCAGCCTGACATCCAGTGAAGTCGTCCGTGTCGCTCGCCAGAATGCTGTTGTCGAGCTCAGCGGGGAAGCCGTCGAACAGATCGGCGCTGCCTCTTCATTCGTCCGGCAGATCGTCGAGAATGAAGCTCCTGTCTATGGCATCAACACGGGGTTTGGCTCACTGTGCAACGCACGCATTGGTCTCCAGGACCTGGGCAGGCTGCAGGAGAACCTGATCCTCTCACACTCCGTCGGCGTGGGCCGCTGTTTCAATGAGGATGAGGCGCGGGCAACCATGGTGGTGCGAGCCAATACGCTGGCCAGCGGACACTCGGGTGTCCGTCTCGAGGTGGAACGGCTGCTGCTTGAGCTGCTCAACAAACATGTGTATCCCATGATCCCTTCACAGGGGTCTCTCGGCGCATCCGGCGATCTGGCCCCCCTTGCCTCCCTGGCACTCGTGCTCATCGGCAGGGGAACGGCGAAAGTACATGGCGAAATCCTGCAGGGCCGTGCCGTCCTCGACGCCATCGGAGCCAAGCCGCTTGTCCTCCAGGCCAAGGAAGGCCTGGCCCTCATCAATGGCACCGCCGTCATGACCGGTGTGTCAGCTCTCATCTTCTCCGATGCACGCATGCTCCTTCGTATCGCCAACCTGGCGGCTGCCATGACCATGGAAGCCCTCCGCGCACGTCTCGAACCATTCGACGAACGCATCCACGATCTGCGCCGCCATGCAGGACAGGGCGCTGTCGCCAGGGACATTCTCAGCTACCTTGCCGGCAGCAGGCTCGTTGGCACGTGCGATGAAGTTCAGGACGCCTACAGTATCCGCTGCATGCCGCAGGTCCACGGCGCCGTCTCCGATACCGTCGACTTCGTCGAGAATGTGCTACTCAACGAGCTCAATGCGGTCACGGACAATCCACTCCTGTTCCCTTCGGACGGAGACGTCCTGTCGGGCGGAAACTTCCACGGCGAACCCGTCGCATTGGCAATGGACTACCTCGGCATTGCGCTGTCAGAGCTGGCAAGCATCAGCGAGCGGCGCACCAACCGCCTGCTTAACCCCGCCCTCAACCGGGGACTGCCGGCATTTCTGACACGCGACGCGGGTCTCAACTCCGGCCTCATGATCGCCCAGTACACACAGGCCGCCCTGGTCTCGGAGAACAAGGTGCTGGCACATCCCGCTTCAGTGGACAGCATCCCCGTATCGGCGGACCAGGAGGACCATGTGAGCATGGGTACCATCGCTGCGCGCAAAGCCCGCTCCATCGCAGATAATGTCGCCACCGTGGTCGCCATCGAGCTGCTGGCGGCCTACCAGGCAGTCGACATCCTGGGCGGCGAGGACAAGCTCGGCATGGCGACCGGCAAGCTCTTCGCACAGCTCAGAACATGTGTTCCGCCCATGGACGGCGACCGCATGTTCATCGAAGACATCAACGCCGTACGAGCCCTGATTCGCAGCAACGCGATCTGACAGGAGGCAAACCATGGAACCAATCCATGCACCACACGGAACGACCCTGACATGCAAGAGCTGGCAGCTCGAAGCTCCCATGCGCATGCTGATGAACAACCTGGACCCGGACGTCGCTGAGCGGCCAGAAGACCTGATCGTGTACGGCGGCAAGGGAAAGGCGGCCCGCAACTGGCAGGCCTACGCCGACATCATCGCGACGCTCCAGAGCATGGACGTCGACGACACGCTCGTCGTTCAGTCTGGCAAGCCTGTCGCCGTCTGGAAGACGCACATCGACGCGCCGCGCGTCATCATCAGCAACTCGATGCTGGTCCCACACTGGGCGACCTGGGACGAGTTCCACAAGCTGGAAGACAAGGGACTCATCATGTACGGGCAGATGACCGCCGGATCATGGATCTACATTGGCGCCCAGGGCATCCTGCAGGGAACTTATGAGACGCTGGCCGCCGCCGCCCGGCAGGCCGGATGGGAAGACCTGAGCGGACGGTTCGTCCTCACGGGGGGATGCGGCGGCATGAGCGGCGCACAGCCTCTCGCCATCACCATGAACGGAGGAGTGGGACTGATCGTCGAGTGCGATCCCGACCGCATTCAGAAGCGTCTCGACACCAAGTACATCGATACCATGACGACCGACCTTGACGAAGCCCTGCAGATGGTCCAGAAAGCCGTCGCAGAGAAGCGGCCGCTGTCTATCGGGCTGGTCGCCAACGCTGCCGACGTGTTCCCTGAACTGCTAAGGCGCGGGATCATCCCGGATGTCGTCACCGATCAGACATCTGCTCACGATACCCTGAACGGATACGTCCCCAACGGCATTCGCAGATGCATACGCTCTGCGCAAGAGCGACCCAGCCGAGTACGAGAGACGGGCGCTGGATTCCATTACCGTCCACTGCAAAGCGATGGTCGGCCTGCAGGAACGTGGCGCCGTCGTGTTCGACTATGGCAACAATATCCGTGGCCAGGCACTGGCAAACGGGTACGAGGATGCGTTCAAGTTCGACGGCTTCGTCCCGAAGTACATCCGTCCTCTGTTCGAAGAGGGCAAGGGCCCATTCCGCTGGGCAGCCCTCTCCGGAGATCCCAGGGACATCTGGGTGACCGACGAGGTCATCCTGAAGGAATTCGCCTATGACCAGCACCTGGTGAAGTGGATCCAGATGGCACACGACCAGGTCCAGTTTCAGGGGCTTCCCGCCCGCATCTGCTGGCTGGGATACGGCGAGCGTGAGCGGTTTGGCCTCATCATCAACGACCTCGTGAAGTCCGGCAAGATCTCCGCACCCATCGTCATCGGACGCGACCATCTCGACTGTGGCTCCGTCGCCTCGCCCAACCGTGAGACTGAGAAGATGATGGACGGCAGCGACGCCATCGCCGACTGGCCCATCCTGAATGCTCTCCTCAATACCATTGGAGGGGCTACCTGGGTGTCGGTCCATCATGGCGGAGGCGTCGGCATCGGCTACTCCATCCACGCTGGCATGGTCATCGTCGCCGACGGTACAGACGCTGCGGCCAAACGCCTGTCGCGCGTACTCACGTATGACCCCGGCATGGGCATCGTGCGGCACGCCGACGCAGGGTATCCGAAAGCCATCGGGTTTGCGAAAGACCACGGTATTCGCATGCCGTCACTCAGATAGGAGGTCCGGCCGATGAAGAAGGAACTCAACTACATCGATTTGATACGCAGCCGTAACTCGACACGTGACTACGAGCAGCACGCGCTGACGGATACCGATCGAGCTCAGATCATGGAGGCAGTCGCCAGCGCAGTCCCGCTGGACGGCCTTGTCCTCCTCGACTGGAAGATCGCCGACCGCTTTCCCATGGGTTGCAGTGGTATCCTTTATGCCGAGTGCGGCTCCTCGGATGAAGAGCTTGCCAACTACGGCTACCAGGGTGAGCAGATCGTCCTGGCGCTGCTCGCGGACGGATGGGGAACGTGCTGGTACTACCAGGTCCGCCTTCCGGGCAGTCCCTGCTCGATAACGGTCGGCAAGCCTGCCACGCGAAGGGTCCGGTCAGTGGTTATGAGTGTCCTGTCACGGGGGCAGACCCGCAAGTCCATGGAACTGCTGGTCCCAAACGGAATCCCCGAGCATGTGTCACCGCTGGTCCACACTGTTGCCGAATCTGCACGCCTGGCCCCGTCCGCCATGAACCGCCAGTCCTGGAGCTTTGAAGTAATATCGGACACCCAAATCGTCATCAAGGGCGATACGGGCCGTTTCCCCGACCTCGGCATCTGCCTGGCAAACGCTATGGTCACCGCCCGCCAGCTTGCCGGCACGGCAACTGTTTCCCGGCTCAGCGAAGGCACGTACAGTATCGCCTGGTAAGCCATCCGCCTGAGGGAGGACTGACATGAAGCGCCTGTTCCGTGAGGCAGGAGCGCTGACCTGGCTGTTCGCAGGAGCTGTCGTCTGCGCAGTCGTCGTGTCAGTGACCATCGTGGCCCTCGCCGACGTTTTCGGTCGCGCGCTCTCGCTTGTCGTTGCGGGCGCCGGCGTGACTGCTCTCCGCCAGGTCATCATCGTGGGAATCGTCGCTGGCGCTGCTTCAATAGAATGCACTTTCCTGAGCAAGCTTCTTGCAGGACACTTCAGCGAGCGCCTTCAACGGCGCATCCGTGATCGTGCCGTGGAGCGCCTCGCACATGCGACCGCCGCCGCAATGCACGGTGAGCATTCAGGCGATGTTCAATCGCGCCTCTCGAGCGATATGGTTGTGCTCGAACAACTCGTCAGGACAGACGTCCTGCAGTTCGTATCCCAGAGCCTCACTGCCCTGCTGGCAGCAGCCTACATGCTCTCCAGAAACTGGCTGCTTACGATTGTGGCGGTCGCGCCGACTCCGATCCTCCTTCTCGTGGCGTCGTATCTCACGAAGCCTCTCGGACCCCTCATGACGTCCGCCCAGGAAGCGCTCGGGCGGGCCGGTGTTGCTACTCAGGAAGCGGTCTCAGGTGCAGAGGTCATCCGTGCGATGAATATCGGTACTGCCATCACCGCTCGCCACGAACACGCCCTGACGACGTGGCAGGAACGGAGTGTCTCTGCTGCACATCAGGTCGCCAAGCTGTATTCGACAGGGGTGACTCTGTCGATCATGCCGTTCATCGCGGTTTTCGGAGTCGGAGGATACCTCGCGCTGGCCCACCGTATCGAGCTGGGGCTGCTGTTTTCGTTCGTTCAGCTGGTGAACTACCTCTCTTTTCCCGTTCAGGAGATGCCGCGGCTGCTGGGCCGCATTCGGCAGGGAACCGCTGCGGCACACCGGGTACTGCAGCTGCTCGACCTTCCAGTGGAGCGCACGGGAGGGATACGCGGGCCTGAAACCGCAAATGAGGTCATCGGCCTCGAGAACGTGTCATTCGCCTATCCCGGTGCAGCAGAGTCATCCCTGAGAGACGTCTCACTGACTGTGAGGCGGGGACAGAAGGTTGCCCTGGTCGGGGGGAGCGGTTCCGGCAAGTCGACAGTCGTTCGACTCGTCACAGGCGACTTCTCCCCCGACACTGGCGCCGTGCTGGTCAATGGACTCTCTGTGCAGGCCTGGGATCTTGCTGCGCTCCGAACTGGTATCGCCGTCGTCGATCAGGAGGCGTTCCTCTTTGGTGACAGCGTCAGCGACAACGTTCGTGCTGGGCGCCTGGGCGCCACTAAGACCCAGGTCAATGAGGCCCTGGACGTAGCAGCCGCCGACTTCGTGGACGACATGGCACAGGGCGAAGACACGCTGGTAGGAGATATGGGAGGCCGACTGTCAGGTGGCCAGCGGCAACGTTTGGCACTGGCACGAGCGCTCGTCAAGGAAGCACCCCTGATCGTGCTTGACGAAGCCACATCTGCACTCGACAACGAGCTGGAACGGCGCGTCTATGCCCAGCTCCTGGAGCACTATCCGGACAGGACCGTCGTTGCTGTGGCCCACAGGCTGACGACCATCCGGGACGCGGACATGATCTACGTGTTCGATCATGGCAGCGTCGTCGAAGAAGGAACGCACGACAGTCTTCTCGCTGCGAATGGACGCTATGCGCTGCTGTGGAACCTGCAGCAGACACAGGAGAACAACCATGAGTAGCTGGAGAGCTCTGAAGAGACTGTTCTCGTGCGCGGGCGACGCTGCTCCCCAGTACATATCTGGTATTGCCGGGCTGGGTCTTATCAACTACGCGTTCAACGCCATGTTCGCCATTTCGCTGTCGATGCTTACACGCGGGCTGATGAATGGCAGCCGTTCCATGCTGAACCGCTCCGTCCTGATCTTCCTGCTCGTCGGGCTGGCCGGAGCCGTAGCTGTCCTGTTTGCCGGAAGAGCGCTGGTCATCGGTGCAGTGCGGTCTGAGCGTCACGTGCGGAGTGCGGCGTTTGCCGCTGTCAATCGCCTTCCGCTGACGACCATTGAACGCCTGGGGCCGGGGGAAGTGCTTTCACGACTCACCAACGACACAGCGGTCGTCGGCCAGATGTTTCACATGACGCTTCAGGAAGTCGCAAATACGTTGCTGGCCGGGGTTGGATCGGTCATCACTGCTTTGGCCATCGACTGGCGAGGCGGGCTCGTCATCGTTGGTCTCTCGTCCCTGATGCTTCTCGTCACGTTTCCACTGCTTGGCCCTATCAGGCGCCAGAGCACTGCCCTTCAGGAAGCGAGAGCGGCGTTCCTGGGTGACGTCGGACAGATGGCGCGCGGCTCGGCTGTGGTTCGGTCGTTCAACCTCGCGGCCTGGATGACAGACCGCGTCCGACGCCGCAGTGACGACAGCCTTCACGCCGGACTCGTCGCCGCAACAACACAGTCCGTCAGGGCGACCGTGGACGTGATGGCCGATATGGCACTCGTAGGACTCATGGTGTACGGAGCATACCGCAGCGCGATCGACCCGTCTTTCGTTCCCAGGTTCGTTGCTCTCATCCAGATGAGCAACAGCATAACATCGCTCTTCAGTCAACTGTCCAGAATTCTCGCTGACCTTCAGGTGAGCCTCGCTTCGGGAACGCGCCTGCTGGAGATCATGGACATGCCTCCCGAACCGGGTCGCCTCGCCAACCCAGTGGCAGGATCTGGTTTCACACCATCGGGTGTGAGCGTGGAGAGTCTGGGGTTCACGTACTCAGGCTCGGATAGCGCTGTCATCGACGATGTGGGCTTCACGGTGCGAAAAGGCTCCATCGCAGCATTCGTCGGACCATCGGGGGGCGGGAAGTCGACATTGTTCAAACTCCTTCTCGGGCTATACGCGCCTGCTCGCGGAACCATAGCTGTGGAGAACCACTCTATTTATGATGAGCCACTGACCGAGTGGCGCAGAGACTTCGCCTATGTTCCACAGAACGCCTTCGTCTTTAGCGACACCGTGTACAGCAACATCGTTGGCGGTATGCCGGATCCTGGCGCGGAGGCGGTCGAAAGAGCAGCGAGGGCTGCAAATGCTCATGAATTCATCATGCGACTACCCGACAGGTATCAGACCGTGCTCGAGGAATCGGGCAAGAATCTCAGTGGCGGCGAGAAGCAGCGCGTCGCAATTGCGCGAGCGGTCCTCCAGAATGCACCCGTGCTGCTGCTCGACGAGGCCACGTCGGCACTCGACACGGAAAGTGAACAGCAGGTCCAGGAAGCTATCGAGCACCTCATGAGGGGGCGTACGACGCTGGTGATTGCTCACCGGTTGTCTACCATCCAGGGGGCAGATACCATCTACTACCTGGAAGACGGGCGCCTGGTTGAGCAGGGGAGTCATGCGGAACTCATGGACAACCCGGACGGGAAATACAGAGCCCTGGTCCTGGCAGGCCTCCGGCCTCAGGCTGCCCAGGGGCGGGAGAACGCAGGCTGAGCAACGCGGGCTGCGCTGTTCCATGGGGGCGCTGCAGCGGTGAGCACAGGTTGTGGAAATGGAAAAGGCGCAGGTCCCGGTCTTGTCCCGGACTTGCGCCATTCCATCTTGGACACCATCCACAGCTTCTGCTGTTTCTGAAGGTGCCGGATCTTCGCTGGTCTGCTCCGTGTCCGGCGGTTCTTCTCGATGGGCCGCGTGGCTTTTCTCATCATGCTGTCTTCGTTCATGAGCCACCTCCCGGTTGTCAATGCTCGCACTGCTGAAGCCGTATCAATGTACCGGGGGATGCCTGGTTGTCAAGCTCCAGACGTGAAGAATCTGAACCTGCCGTCCGCGAAGCTCTCCAGAGCCAGGGCGGCACCCTGCTCATTGTTTGAGGGCACGACATACCTTGCCATCGACTGAGTCTGTTTGTCAGCATTGGCAACCGCAACCGAAACCCCGGCAACTGCGAACATGCTCTGGTCTGCCTCACAGTCTCCGACAGCCATGACGTTGCCCCTCTCCAGCCCAAGGTACGCCATCAGCCACCCGAGCGCTGTGCCCTTGTTGACCCCGGTATCCATGATGTTGATGAAGTTCACGTCCGCCGTGACTACCGTGGCGCGCGGCCCGAGTTCTGCTGCCAGCGTATCCCTGATGCCCCCGGTGTCCCCAGGCCGACATATGATGGTGATCTTGCGTACGCCTGCCGTGACAACCTCCTCGAGAGGCGGCACGTCGCGCGGACCGTTCCAATACGGTCCGGACAGCCTCCTTTCGACAAAACTTGGCGCCCCTGCACTCCGGAATACCTGTGGAGCATCTCGTCCGTACACGATGACGTTCAGCGGGATGCGCGTCGAACGAACTGTGTCCAGTGTGCCAAGCAGTACCTCGCGCGATATGCCGCGTTCCAGGAGAATGTGACCACTCCCGGACTCGACGACGAGTGCGCCCTGCTCGGCGATCACGGGCACCGATTTCCAGCCAAGCTGGTCAAGAAAAGGCGCGATGCGCTCGAGATCACGCCCCGAAGCGACCGTACAGGAAAGCCCGGGAACCAGCGCTGCCGCCAATCGCTGCACTAGTCCCTCAGAGATCGACGACGTGTCATCGAGCAACGTGCGGTCAAGGTCAAAAACGGCAAGTCTGTTCACAGGTGCCTGGTCCTCCCTCCCGTGTACCACAATGAGCGTCGCGCTGTCCCTACGTCTTCCTGGAACCGTATACATAGTATAAGCGCATATTCTGGACGCGTGGTCTCGCCTGGCGTTCCGTATCCCTGTTTGCCACGACTGTCCTGTTCGGACTGAGCCACCGGAGTGCAGGGAGGGTGAGAATTCAGCTTTACAGAAGAGGTTTGGCGGGTATCATGTGCATATGCCGAAAGAGGGTGGAGTGCAGAGGGTAACCTCGGCCAATACTGGTCGTTCTGTCCGCCGGGGAGCACCGGGGACGACGTGGGCCCTGCGTCGCGCTGCCGGCATTGTCATGGCGACAGTCATCCTTCTTGCCCCTCTTTCAGCAGTTCGTGCCACGGCTCCGGTCCCGGCTCCTCCCCAGCTGGTCGTCGCCGCAAACATCTATGAACCCTTCGTCTTCTTGCGCAACGGACATCTCGTTGGCTTCGACGCCGACAGCAATCGGTTGATAGCGACCCTGCTGATCCTCGGGGGCATCGCGATCATCATGGTCGCGATCTACCTGCTGGCTTCACGGGAGCGCGCCGCACGCGAGCACGCCGCCTACTATCAGCAGTTGTTTGCAGCAATCCCGGAACCCGCACTGCTGACGGAGAGCGTCGAGGGAAAGGTGCATATCGAGGCAGTCAATGGAACCCTGTGCTCTCTCCTCGCTCGAAGGGACTCTGATCTGGTCGGTGCTACCCTCGAGTCCATCATGTTCATCGGACAGGCCGATGCGTCGAGTACTCTGACGTCTCTGGAGGACCGAAGCCTCGCGTCAACACGCTGGCAGTTCGTCGCATCTGACGGGACTGTCATTCCCGTCGAAGTCGCGACATCGAACCTGCCGCCTCCCAGCAGGCGCGTTCTCATCGTCGCCCGGGACCTGCGAGATCAGCTCAAGGCCGAACAGACCGTTCGCATGGCGTACGAGCAGTATCACGCCTTGTTCGATGAAGCTCCAGACCCCACGCTGATCCTTCGCGAGCATGTCATTGCACAGGCGAACACTGCCGCAGGGCGAGCGCTGGGCACCACGGTCGGTCAGCTGGCAGGAAGAACTGTTGCCAGCAGCAGCCCGGCCGTTCAGCCGGACGGCCGCCTATCCACCGATGCAATGCGCACATTCGAAGATGAAGCCCTTGCAGGCCGGGCACAGAGGTTCGACTGGGTTTTTGTCGCGCATGACGGCAGTCAGGTCATCTGCGAGGCTTCCCTGCAGTCCATCCCTTCTGCCGGAACTTCCATCGTGCAGGGGATCTTCCGGGACGTCACAGAACAGCGACGTACCGAAGAACGAACACGGCAGCTGCAACGGGAACTCCTGCAGTCACAAAAGATGGAAGCTGTCGGCAGACTCGCGGGGGGCATCGCACACGACTTCAACAACATCATGGGCGGCATCATGGGACACGCTTCACTGCTCAGGGTCGACGCTACGGAAGGGACCGAGCTCTATGAGGGACTGGACATCATTGAGCGCGCCGCCAGGCGCGCCGCGGAACTGACGCACCGGCTGCTGTCCTTCTCGCGCAAGGGCACGCCGACGATCACCGACGTCGACGTCGGCGGGGTCCTTGCAGATACGCTCTCAATCGCCATGCCGGGTTTCGACAAGCGCACGGCCCTGGTACAGAGAATCGCTCCAGACCTGGCGTACGTTCCTGGCGACCGCACACAGCTGGAGGAGGTCTTCCTGAACCTGATCATCAATGCCCGCGACGCACTGGGACACAAGGGTGGCAGCCTCACGGTCGAGGCCAGCAACGTCACCATCGACGAATCCTTTTGCACCGGCCACGACCTTCCTGTCCTGCCAGACGGCAACTACGTCCAGGTAGCCGTCTCGGACACTGGGTGCGGCCTTTCGCCTGAGGCCAGGGATCATCTGTTCGAACCGTTCTTCACGACGCGCCCTGAAGGGACCGGGCTGGGGCTGTCCATCGTCTGGCGTGTCGTGCGCGACCACGGAGGAACCGTCACGGTGGCTTCGCTGCCCGACCAGGGGACGACGTTCACGCTGTACCTTCCAGCCATCTCCCGGGCTGAAGCCCAGGGAAGGGCCCGCCAGGCACCCGTCTCGGGATCAATGCCACGGTCTGCCCGGGGAGAGTCGGTGCTCATCGTGGATGACGAAGACATCGTCCGCGGCGTGGCCGTCAGAGTCCTCTCTGGTCTCGGATATCGCGTCATCGACACTGCCGATCCGACGAATGCGCTCGCCATCTATAAGGATTCCTGGCAGTCCATCGATCTGGTCCTGGTCGACATGATGATGCCGCACATGAATGGCAAGGAACTGTTCGAGAAGCTTCATGACATCAACCCATCAGTTGCTGCAATCCTGATGTCCGGCTACGATGCGACCGAGACTCCTTTCACCAGCATGGGCTTCGTGGCCTTCATTCCGAAACCATATACGCTTCAGGAACTGGCTACACGCGTGCGTCAGGCTCTGGACACCCCATTCGTGCCGGTCGCAACCGCAGGGGAGGGGTCGACCGTCTGAGAGCCGCCTGTGGCGGACGAGCCGGCCACGGCGAATGTCCTCAGGCCCCGGAAAGCCCGCGGGGTAACGAAGGTGAGCATCGCTCCCAGGAATACGACGCCAATGATCCCACTGACGAGGAACCCCATGTTGGCGCCAAGCGCATCTGAGATCTTGCCTGCATAAAGTGCACCGATGGGGGTCGAGCCCACGAAGACGAGGTTATAGGCGGCCATGACACGGCCGCGCATGTGATCGGGAGATTGCATCTGCAGCGCCGTGTTGCTCATTGTCGACAGTGCGGCCATGCCGAATCCACAGAAAACCAGCAGCAGGCCGGTCAGGTAGAAATTGCGCTGGATTCCGACTAGGACCATCGCGACTGCCAGGATGAACCCGGCGCCATAGACATAGGCGGGAGTCGGTTCAAGGCGTGCCCCGCCAAGAGACATGAGCACCCCTGCGGCCAGCGCTCCTGCCCCCATTGCCGACATCAGTCCCCCATACGCATCAGCCTGCAGGCCAAGGGTCAGCTTGGCGAAGCTCGGAATGAAGATGTTGAAGTTGAGCAGGACGAGGCTGATGACGCCAGCAATAACCAGGAGGCTCATGATGACTTGATTCCCGGCAATGTACCGACCTCCCTCCCGGACTTCCTGCAAGTAGCTCCCCTTGCTGGTCTTGCTTGGCTTGCGGCCCGCTTTCATCAGGAGCAGGCTGATGATGACAGCCATGAAACTCGCTGAGTTCAGAGCAAAGGTCCAGGGGATGCCCACGACGGCGATCAGGACTCCACCGATGCCGGGCCCGATGACACGCGCGATGTTGAACATCGTGCTGTTGAGCGCGACAGCGTTGACAACAGCGGACCGGTCGTTCACCTGCTCACCTACAAACGACTGTCTGGTTGGCCAGTCGACGGCACTGATAAGTCCTGTGAAAGCAGCAATGACGAGCACTTGCCAGAACTGCGCATGACCTCCGAACGTTACGACAGCCAGAGCGGCAGCAGCCAGCGCATACATGGTCTGCGTGAACAGCAGGATCGAGCGCTTGGGAAAGCGATCGATGATCGGCCCGATGAACACCGAGAGGACCAGAGAGGGAAGAAACTGGATGCTGGTCAGCAGTCCCAGCTTGAAGGGCGAGTTCGTCAGTCTGAGGACAAGCCAGGCCTGACCGGTATTCTGAAGCCATGTGCCAACGAGCGAAACGCTCTGACCCGCAAACCAGAGTCGGTAATCCCGAGACTCAAAAGCAGGCAGCCGTTTTCGAATGTTCACTTATGTTTCCTTTCGCTAACCGAATTACCTTACAGGTAGAGTCTACTCTCCCTGTCGCACAATCATGAACCTACTTCCTCACTATCTGGAGCATCGTCTGGACCGTCAGAGTCGCGGCCAGCACGATCATGACGACCGCTTGCGCCCATACGGCGATGTTCTTGCCCCGGCTGTTGACGTACTCACCCATCAATGACTTGTCATTGATCAGCTTCAGCATGAGGATGAGGATCAGGGGCAGCAAGACACCGTTCGCCGCCTGTGAGAACAGCATGACGCCGATGAGTCTGCTCTCGGGTACGAACATGATGGTTCCCGCACCCAGAACGATGAGTGCCGTATACAGGCCATAGAAGAGAGGGGCCTCGTGGAATGTCTTCCCAACCCCCGATTCCCAGCCAAATGCTTCAGCCACGGAATACGCCGTCGAGAGAGGAAGAACTCCGGCAGCCATGATCGATGCATTGAGCAGTCCTACAGCAAACAGGACGGAGGCATACCGTCCTGCGAGCGGTGCAAGTGCTCCTGCGGCTTCGGCCGCGGTATTGACACGGACGCCCGCTACAAACAGCGTCCCCGCGCATGCAACAACGATGAAGAAGGAGACGAAGTTCGTAAGGAAGCTGCCTATGTATGTATCCAGGGCTTCGTACTTGTAGTTTCTCACGTCAATCGCCTTCTCGGCGACAGAGGACTGCTGATAGAACTGCATCCACGGCGCGATCGTGGTCCCGATCGTGGCGATGAACAGCGAGATGAACTCGGGGTTCATCTGAAAGCTCGGCACAACAGCGGACCTGGCAACGACGCCCCAGTTGGGATGCGCCATGAACGCGCTGACGACGTACGTCAGGAACAGGATACAGAATACGAGCAGAACTTTTTCGACGGCGCGGTATGAGCCTCTGACGACCAGAAGCCACACAAAAAAGGCGACCAGAGGAATCGCGATGAAACGGCTGAGACCCAGGATGGAGCTCGATCCAGCCACGCCGGCAAATTCGCCCATGGTGTTGGTCAGATTCGTAAACACCAGCAGTACCATGACGACCATGGTCAGACGAATGCCAAACCGTTCGCGGATGAGGTCTGCCAGGCCCTTGCCCGTGACGACACCCATGCGAGCGCTCATTTCCTGGATCATGGCCAACGTGAACGTGATAAGCAACAGCATCCACAACATGGAGTATCCGAACCTGGCACCGATGACACTGTAGGTGGTGATGCCTCCAGCATCGTTGTCGACGTTGCCCGTGATGATCCCTGGTCCAAGGACAGCGAAGATGATGGGCAGCGTCAGCGCGAAACGCCGGACCCGGCCCCTGACACGTTCCCAGATCCGTACCATGGCCCGGGCTAGTCCATCGCCTGGTCGATGACGTCGTCGACCGTGACGATTCCCTGCAGAACGCCTTCGTGGTCAACGACCGGAAGCGCCAGGTAATTGTACTTGCCGATGATCTCGGCCACTTTTCCCTTCGGGTCGTCGACAAATACGGAAACGGTGCGTTTCTGCATGATGTCTGCCACTGCAGTGCCAGGTTGCGCAACGATGAGCGATCGCAGGGACAGGATCCCTGCCAGATGTCCATCGTCCTCCGTAACATACAAGTAGTAGATGGTCTCCGTGTCGGGAGCCTCGCGGCGGAGAAGCTCGATCACCTGCTCGGCGGACATCTCCTGTCTGATCTCCAGATAGTC
>JAPLGI010000002.1 GCA_026390245.1 Caldisericota bacterium | reverse complement strand
GTTCGCGACTATGCTGTCCAGAAGGAGCTTCACAAGGAGTACCTGGGCTACTATCAGGACCAGTATGTGATCGGCCTTTCCAGCGGAACAAGCGGCAACAAGGGGATCTATGTCACGCCGAAGTCCATGACCGAGCGGCTTCCCTTCGTTTTTCTGGCCAGAAGCGGCTTGTCCAGCAAGGACCTTCCCTTCCGCATCCTGTTTCTGCTCAGGGTCTTCAGCCAGGGCTTCGAAGATATCAATTCCCCCTTCATTCACCTGAACTATCTCAGCACCATGACGCCGGTCGACGAGATCATTCGCAGAATCAACGATGACCGCATCAACATCCTGATGGCGCCGCCCAGCCTGGTCCGACAGCTGCTGCCCCGGGCCGGCACGATCACGCGGCCGCTGAAGATGATTGTCTCGTATGCAGAAGTGCTGGAGAAAGAGGAGAAGGAACGCTTTCAGCGGACCTTTGGAACCCGCGTCATCGAGATCTACCAGGCCAGCGAAGGACAGATTGGAAGCGCCTGCCGGTGTGGCAACCTGCACATCAACGAGGACCTGGTCTACGTCGAGCTCTACGACGAGAATGGCCAGCCGGTGGAACGGCCGGGTCCCGCGGCGACAGCAATGTACCTGACAAATCTCGTCAACACTGCACAGCCCCTGATCCGATACGAGATGAATGACCTCATCCAGCTGGGTGAGCGCTGCCCCTGCGGCAGCTCGTTCAGGGTCATCGACAGGGTGCTGGGAAGGCATGACGATGTCCTCTACCTCGCCAACAGGAACAACGTCCTGCAGCCTGTCTACCCTGACTTGATGAGCCGGTGGATTATCACCACCAGCGACAGCATCCGGGAATTCCGGGTCAGCCAGGTCTCCCGTTCCAGACTGGACATCACCATTGATGTGCTTGAATCAGTGGGTGAGACAAGGGCTGGTGTGGCCGAACAACTGAAGGCCCGTCTGATGCGCGAATTGTCCAGCTACGGGGTCGATGCCGTTGTGGACATACGGACAGAGGCCATACCACTTCCGGAAACCATGGCCAAGTACAAGCGCTTCATCGGTCCTGGGCCGGAAGCCAACAACGGTTCCTAGTCCGGCCGGCAGCTAGTCAAACAGCGACGTGCTGGCGTAGCGGTCGCCACGGTCGGGGAAGATGACCACGATCACGCCGCGTGCCAGTGTGCCGGCCAGCTCCATGGCTCCCCAGAGGGCTGCGCCACAGGAGATGCCAGCATTGATGCCCTCCTTGCGGTAGATTTCGCGCGCGATGCCAAAGGCGGGGGCGTCTTCGGTCATCCGCAGCGTTGCGTCCAGGTTGTCGAAGCTGAAGATGCCGGGAGTGTAGGCCGCCATGTTACGCAGTCCCTGGATCTTGCTGCCCGCAATCGGCTCGACACCGACCACCTTCACTTGTGGAGTCTGCCGGCGCATGAAGGCGGACAGTCCGGTCAACGTGCCACCCGTCCCCATACCCGCGACAACATGCGTCACGTCCGGAACGTCCCGCAGGATCTCGGGGCCCGTCGTCTCTTCGTGCGACCGCGGGTTGGCGCTGTTCTCGAACTGGTTGAGGTTGACCCATGACGGGTCCTCCGCCAGCATCTGCTG
>JAPLGI010000046.1 GCA_026390245.1 Caldisericota bacterium | reverse complement strand
GCAAGCGAGTCGTGGTGTTGCTTGGCGACACCCCGGTGCAGCTGGACCTGGTGGAGCGGGCGGTGCATTCGCTGTCCAGGGCTGCGAGGGTCGACCTTGCAGCCAGGTCTCTGGCAGATTATGGCCAGGACTACCGGAGTTCGTTGAGAAGCCTGCTGGGTGAGCGTGGCAGCCTGATTGAGATGATCTCCGGTGAATACGAGTCGTTGAGAGTGCCGACCAGGTCATCCGCACTCCAGCTGCACAAGATGGAGACTCGTGAGCGTCGGTACATCAAGCAGGCCTTCGTGTCACGGTGTCTCGCCGAGGCTGACCTGTTCGCTGTCGTGCGCGGCCTCGAACTCAACAGGTTTTCTGGCGTCCACGGGGTTTTCGCGACCATTCTCGACTGCGTTCCCACAAAAACCCGGACCGAGGTTCTGAGCTATGCCGCATTCGGGCTGATGGGAGAGGCTCTCCTGGATGTCTGGTCCGCAATCAGCGGGCTCTTCCTGTTCGGTGTCTTCGATGGTCAGCGCATCCGCGAAGAGACCTTCGGGAAGACGGCCGACCTGGGCGCCATTGTGGCTGGCATCGATCCTCAGGAACTGGATGGCTACGCGCTGATCGCATGTGATGGCAAGGTCTCCTGGTCACCATTCGGCTCTTCAGCGTCGGCACGCATTGGCAGGGGGAAACGAGGCAGGACAGCGGATGTTGCCTGCAATATCCGGCTGGACGAGCTGCGTGCACGAGTGCCAGTCAGATTCTGGCAGAGGCCCCCCGTGCGCAGCGCCCTTGGCGTTTCGCCCGTCTTCAACTTCTCAAGCCGTCCGGAAAGGTTCGACACCCTCGTCTGCCCGACTGGCGCGATCAAGGAAGGACAGAATGGCATACCGCTGGTCAGGCGCGGGTCCTGTGTCGCGTGTGGGTGGTGCCTGAAGGAGTACGCCGAAGCCTCGGCATCAGGAAAGTAGAGCCAGAAGCAGATCCGCATGGAAAGAAGCGCGCATGCGCGCTTCTTTCCATGCCTCATGTGTGCTGGGACTTAGCTGAAAGAGATGAGTTCCTGGCTGGATTCGATAGATGCTTCCGGGGCCTTGAGACTGGCTGTCTCGATGATACTGACGTCCTTGTAGTTTTTGGAGATGTTCTTGTAGGTCGTGAGATAGTTCTCATACCCCATCTTCTTGGTCACCAGGAGGGCTTCGCCGACAAATCCCGGCGCCTCCAGGCGCATTGCCAGGTCACGGGCAATCGACAGCTCGATCGGAGAAAGAGCGACGACGGTGAGCTTGATGACTTGTCTCATCTCCTCTGGCACATTCTGCAGGTCCTTGGCCGAAACAGCAAGCTTGGAGATACGGTTGCGATACCCACCGCGGAACAGCTCGGCCAACGCACCGGCATCAGCAACAACGCCGTCCTGTAGCAGCGTGTCAAGTTCGACATCGCCCAGGAAGACAGAGGGTTGCAGCGGAGCTGGCTTGCCAGGCAGACGTGGCACGGATGGTGACACGGGAACAGTCATGCTTGCCGCAGCACCTGCTGCAGCCATCGTCTGGTCGAAGGACTCCTCGTCCTCCAGCAGTCGCGAAAGAAGATCCGCGCTCTCAACGGGAACGGTCTCAACGGGAACGGTCTCAACGGGAACGGTCTCAACGGGAACGGTCTCAACGGGACCGGTCTCAAGCCCCACAGCAACCTCGAAGGCTTCTTCTGCCGCAGGTAGCGGCACTTCGGCGGACAGCGGTTCGTCATTGGCTGGCGTGTCTGGCCCCTCGATTGGGGCAGCTTGCGACTCAGCAAGTTCTTCGGGAGCGGAGGCTGGTTCAACTTGGGAGACTGCTTCGCTTACCGGAGTTGCCGCGCTGGGCATCGGCTGCTCCAGTGGTACGACGGTGTCCGGAGCATAGGTTTCTGGCTCGGTGGGCTGGACCGGAACTTCCTGCCCGATAGGGGTCAGAGTGGGCTCGGGAAATGACTCAGGTACCGCCTCCACAAGGGGCTCCTCTACTGAGGAAGCTTCCTCTGGGACATTGAGGAGGACTTCCGAAGGGAAATCCGCTGGACTTGGAGATGGCTCCTCAGTTGCAGATGCAGCAGGCTCTGACAAATCGAGCTCACTTCCGGACGGCTGGGACTCCGGTGGCGTGAATTCCAGAAGTGGTGTCTCAACCGGGGCAACTGTCGCAGCCGTATCTGCAGGAGCTGGATGCATCGTATCCGTATCGTCGAAGAAGCCGAGTGGCTCCAGGGAGATCTCCGGGATCGACCGTGACGCCAGCTGCTCATGAGCGGGGACTTCGGCAATCGCGGGCTGGCTGGTCGGCTCCTGTTGCAGCGGGGCCTCCTCCCTCTCGTGCGTTCGGGCCAATTGGTCGAGTGACGCAGCGGGCGATGGTTTTGGCCCTTGTTCAACAAGCCCGAACTCCATTGTGTTCTCTCCCTGCCCCTCAGTTCTGGGTGTCACCCTGGGCAGCTGCTTCCGCACCACGCGCCGGGGACGGAGAGCGATGATCAGGATGACAAGGGCAAGAACGACGATGATCCAGAACATCCATATGGCCACAAGCTCAGGCGTGACCGAGAGGGTGAAAGCCATGCGCTCCAGGATCGGCACAACCAGGACGGAAAGAGGCAGAAACAACCTTATAGCGAAGTCATCGATTGCCTGCGTCGCAGTCTGAACGATCTTCAGTGCCTGACCTGAGACGAAGAAATCACGCATGCCCGCATAGAGTGAGGCAAAGAATGCGCCCGTCGACCGCACCGCTTTCTGAATCCATGCGCCCGTCGACCGCACCGCTTTCTGGATCCACGTCCACACAGCTTGTCCGGGTCCGGATGACAACAGGTTCACAGAAGAGGATGTTTCTGCCGAGACGGCCAGCGGGTAGGCCGTACTGGTGAGACCTGCATTCTCCGTGACGATGATGCTGCGTGCAGCCGGACCGGATGAATCGGCCAGAACATGCATCGCGGGGACAAGACCCGCAACAGCGCAGCAGAC
>JAPLGI010000119.1 GCA_026390245.1 Caldisericota bacterium | reverse complement strand
GGCGGCATTCTGGAAGGTTTCGGGCTCATTCCTCTCCAAAGTGCTTGGGTTTGTGCGGGACATCCTTGTGGCGAAGATCTTTGGTGCCACGTACATCGTGGACGTTGCACAGCTCGTCGAGAGCGTGCTTCTGAACATCGTGACCTTTGTCACGTCTCCCATCTCGATTCCGCTCGTCCCCGAACTGACGCATGCCAGGCTGCAGAGTGAACGCGACTACCGCGGGCTCCTGAGCTCCGTATTCGGCTTGTTCTCGATCGCAGGACTGATCCTCTTCACGGTGGTTGCGGCCTTTCCAGGCTCGTTTGTGGCACTCTTCAGTGGCGGGTTCAAGGGAGCAGTCCTTGGCTACGCCGAGTATACATATCGGTGGATGGCGGCTCTGTCGGTGATCATCGTCGTCTCGGCGACCCTCAAGACGGCGCTGGCTGTGAAGAAGGATTTCATCCTCCTGTCGTTCGGCGACGTCCTCATGAACGTCGTCGTGATCAGTGGACTCCTGTTTGGAGCGCGCCAGATGGAGCTGCCCATTCTCAAGACGGGAGCGCAGCTTGTGTCCGTCCTTGCGCTGTGGGTGTACTTTGGCATTCGCGAAAAGTGGTTCCTCCTGCCGCGCTACGGCAGATGGGACCCACGGGTCAAGTCCCTGCTCAAACAGGCCGGCCCCCTCTTCATCGGGTCTGCGACGGACATGCTGCTGATTCTCATCGACCGGACGATGGCTTCTTTCCTCCCGGAAGGGTCGATCGCCTCACTCGGCTACGCCCAAAAAATCTACCTTCTGCCACTCGGGGTCTGGGCGGTTCAGATTGCGGAGTCGTCGTATCCCTATATCGTCTCTGCATTTGCCACAGGTGACGTGGGCAAGGCCTACAAGCTGGCTCGCGGCGCCATTCAACGCATCCTGTTCTTCATCGTGCCTGCCATGGCCGGCCTGCTGCTGCTCGCTCCATCCATAGTCCGCGTGATCTATCAGCGGGGAGCATTCACTGAGGCCAACACGGCTCTGGTGGCACGGGTTCTCCAGGGGTACCTGGGGGTCCTGCTGTTCAGCTCGGTCCAGTACATCGAGACCAGGCTCTTCTATGCCAGGCGCAACACCATGACTCCCATGTTCATCAGCGTTGCCAGTCTGACGATGAATGTTGCCCTCAACTATCTGCTCGGCTTCGTCTTCCACCTTGGCGCCTATGGGCTCGCCATCGCCTCGTCGATCGCCGCCTTCGTGAGCATGACGCTTATGTATCTCGTGTATCGGCGCAAGTACGGGGCCGTCGACTATGTCCTCATTTTCCGGGACGTCCTGAAGATGGCCGGAGGTACGCTGATCATGGCTGCCGTCATTGTTGCCGCGCAGGCCCGGGTCCATATCCTGCCGCTCATTGCCGTTGCTTTCGTCTCCTACCTGACCGCCACCGTGCTCCTTCGGGAGGACGAGGCGACGGGATACCTGAGGCTTGGCCGCAGGCTCCTGGAGCGTATTTTCAGAAGGAACTGATGCTCCCGCAGTGGTTTTGTGAGTTTGCCGATTTGCGCTAGACTGCACTCAGGCGGAACCGCTCAGTGCAACCGTGAAGACAGCTGTGCATGCGCCATAGGTGGACGGGAAGCGGAGAGGGAGGATGACATGGCAGGAAGACCGAGAGCTGCAGAACCACAGGTGATCGACGAGCCCAGGGAGAACGAGGACGCCCGCCATTGTGCTTCGTTGAACGCGTATGGCAGCTACCTGTATGGTCAGGGCAGGTGGGAAGAGGCACGCGCGGTCTTTGTCAAGGCTTCGAATGTCTTGCCCGAGGATGATGTGACGCGCAAGAACCTTGCTGTCGCTTCCAGTGCCTGCGGGTTGAACAATGAGGCGATCGAGATCTTTGCCGGCCTGGTCGACAGATTCCCTGAGGAGGCTTCTCTCCACAACAGCTATGGCCTGGTATTGCACAATGCCGGTCGCCTCGAGGAGGCTGGCACCGAGTTCGCGCAGGCAGCCGAGCTTGCCCCGACGGAATACATGTTTTGGCACCACAAGGGCACAAATGCTCTTGCTCAGCACAAGACGCCTGCCGCGATCGCGGCGCTGGCCCGTGCCATCGCCCTCCCGGGGGCCGCTCCGGTCTGCTACTACAATCTGGCCAGGGCACTGGGTGCCGCAGGCGAGACGGAACGAGCGACGATGTTTCTGCAGAAGGCGATTGCCCTGCAGGCAGAAGACCCCGAACTTCTCGTGCGCGTGTCGAGAATCATGAACGGCTGGGGCAGGAGTGCCACGGCCATCGAGTGTCTGCGGGCATTCGTCCGGTCAGGCAGGCGAAGCCGCGAGGTTGAGGCGCTCCTCAGCGAGCTGCTTGCTGACGGCTGATTGGGTTCATGCTTCAGGACGACGTCTGGTCATACTGCAGTTCCCTTGAGTTGCTGGTTCCCGGTGCCCGCGTCGTCGTCGCCGTTTCGGGCGGGTCGGATTCGGTTGCGTTGCTGCGGCTTTTCTGCTCACTTCGCGAGAGTCATCGGCTCGAGCTCGTCTGTGCCCATTTCAACCATCAGCTCCGTGGTGCCGAGAGTGATGCGGACGAGTCATTTGTGCGGGACCTGGCCGGCTCACTGGAGGTGCCCTGCGAGACCGGATCCGGGGACGTTGGGGCGTACGCGGTGGAACATCATCTCGGCCGCGAAGAGGCGGCCCGGGACCTGCGGCTTCGCTTTCTCCGCCTGACCGCGCTCACGACCGGAGCAGCGTGCGTTGCAACGGCTCACACCCGCGATGATCAGGCCGAGACTGTCCTGTTCCGGCTGTTCAAGGGGACTGGCCTCCGGGGGGTGGCGGGCATCGCACCACG
>JAPLGI010000111.1 GCA_026390245.1 Caldisericota bacterium | reverse complement strand
ATGGCACAATGGATGACTTCGACCGTCTCGTGGCCGGGGCCCGCGCACGGGGCATCCACCTCATCATGGATCTGGTCGTCAATCACAGCTCGACCGAGCACGCGTGGTTCAGGCAGGCCCGCACCTCCCGCGAGAATCCATGGCACGGCTACTACCTCTGGAACGACGGAGTCAATGGCAAGCCTCCCAACAACTGGGGTTCGACGTTCGGAGGATCAGCCTGGGAATGGAACGAACAGACCCGTGAATTCTACCTGCACAGCTTTCTCAAGGAGCAGGCTGACTTGAACTGGCGCAACCCCCGGCTTCGCGACGAGGTCTGGGACATCATGCGGTTCTGGATGGACCGGGGTGTCGACGGCTTCCGGCTCGACGTTGCCAACTACTATGTCAAGGACGTTCAGCTTCGCGACAACACCCACGAACTCATCATCGCCCAGCCCATGCCCGGCAACCCTTCGAGGACACTGTTCATTCCCATGTCACGCGAGGTGTATGATCACACCGTGGATCAGCCGGAAACGCATGACACCCTGCGCGAAATGCGAGGCGTCATCGACGAGAAGCCAGGGCGGATGGTGGTGGGCGAGATCACGCAGCGCACGCTGACTCAGGTGTTCTCCTACTACGGAGACCATGACAGTGAACTGAACCTGGTATTCAACTTCTTCTTCTTCGTTCGCCACTTCCGGGCGAAGGACTTCCGCGGTATCATCGAGCAAACCCTCGCTCTGCTGCCTGAGGGCGCCTGGCCCGCATGGGTGCTGAGCAACCATGACGTCGTCCGGGCGGTGTCGCGCTACCACCTGACGCCCGCCATGACCAAGAGCATGTTGGGGCTCCTTCTCACACTCAAGGGAACACCGTTCCTTTACAATGGAGAGGAGCTGGGGCTTGCGAACACGCCAATCCCAAGGAGACTGGTTCAAGACCCTGTGGGCAAGAGATACTGGCCCCTTCCAGTTGGCCGGGATGGTGAACGCGCGCCGATACCATGGGATGCGTCACCGGGCAGCGGCTTTACCACAGGAACGCCATGGCTGCCGGTCCATGCGTCTGCCACGACGTACAGTGCTCAGTCGGCTGACCCGGCATCGGTGCTGAGCTTCACGAGACAGCTGTCCTGGTTCAGGTCGCACCACCCTGCCCTGTATGCGGGTGACATGACGATCGTCGACGGTCCGTCGGATACCTGTCTCTGCTTTGTCCGCACGTCACCTGCGGAGCCCATGGCGGTGACCATCAACCTGTCCAGTCAGGCTGTCCCGATTCCACGCAGCAGCCTCGCGCCAAGCCAGAATCCCCTTTTCAGCACGGAAGACCGGCCGTCCAGGGACAGCCTGGCTCCCTGGGAGGTCAGGATAGCGGCCGCCGGCACCTAGTTCGTGAAACAGGCTGTCACCCTGCTGCGCAGGGGTTTCTTCTCCCGGTAACGTCGCGGCCGATAATGACGACCGTGTCAGGGCTTCCACCCGTCCTGACCAGTGCACCGCTGACTTCGACCTGCCGGGTGGGACCCGAGGCAGTCTCGACGTCGAAGACCTCCAATGGC
The DNA here is from genome assembly GCA_026390245.1 of Caldisericota bacterium. Taxonomy (GTDB): domain Bacteria; phylum Caldisericota; class Caldisericia; order Cryosericales; family Cryosericaceae; genus Cryosericum. Next base: position 2,126 of record JAPLGI010000111.1, on the reverse strand, counting down.
TCGGTCCCTCCCAGCAGCAGTCGTTCGAAGAGTGCCACCGCACGACTGCGATCCGCAAGTACGACCACATCGACGACGTCCCGACCGATGAGAAGGGAGGATGGTACGCCAAGGAACTTGCTCAGACGGGCATTCACCATGGTGATGCGCCTGTCGATTCCTGCCATGCAGATGTGCTCAGACGATCTGTTCAGGAAGACATCCAGCTGCTCCCTGCTCCTCTGCATCTCCTGCTCCTTCCTCCGTATCTCCGTGACGTCGAATCCGATACCTGCAACATTTGCGACAGAGCCCCGGATGTCCCACACGGGCACCTTGGCCGTGTGGTAGAATCGGTGTTCGCCGCTCGTGACGTCGTCGTAATCGTGTGCCCACCCTCGTCCCGTTTCGAATACGGTGTCATCCGAGGTCTCAAAATCCAGGGCGTGCTCGGGCGCAAAGAGTTCTCTGTCAGTGTGACCAATGAGCTCCTCGACCTTCCTGCTTTGCCAATAAGGCAGCATCGGATTGGTCTGTACCCATGCCAGATTCCCTGCCAGGTACCTGTGGTCTCTCGACTTCAGCCAGACTGCAGCGGGAATATTGTCCATCAGTGCCCGGATGAAGGCACGCGACTCCTCCAGTGCCTCCATGTTTTCCTGCCGGGCAAGAAACCTTTGCTGGAGGATGAGAGCACGGACCGCGGTCCAGATCAGGACACCGCTCGCAAGGGCGGCGATGGCCATCAGCACTTGCTGGCGAATGCTCAGACTGTCGGCGAAATCCCCCAGGAGTGCTCCCCAGACGATCACGTACACGCAGGCAGCCAGCGTGGCCCCAGTCCTTGCCCGCCTGAACCACCACCCGTGCCTTCCTGTCGCACGTGCTTTCCTGCCATTGCTGCTGGTTGCTAGATTATCCAACTTCATCCGTCCACCCTCTCTCTTGACATCTGTGAGCGTACCCATCATGGACGGCCTGTCAAACACACCCGAAAGTCTCAGGCCGCGCGAAGCCTCTCCTTGACAAAGAATGTGGGTTCGCTAGAACATTGACGGGAAGGACCGTTGAACGCATCGCTCAACGAACAGACACGGCGGATACCCTCTGCCGGATGCGCCATGGCGTGCCGGCCTGCACCGACTGGAGGAAACGATGAGAGTCAGCATCATTGGTGGTGGTGGCACAAGAGTCCCGATCCTTGTGGGAGCTCTGCTTGACCTGCAGGAACGGCTCGATCTCACAGAGATTGCACTCGTCGAGCCCAACGGCGAACGGTTCGCCGCCATGGACAAGGTCATTGCGGCCATTGTCCAGGAGAGAAACAGCAATGTCGAGATCCTGCACGCCGGGACATTCCCGGAGTGCGTGACAGGGGCCTCCTTCGTCATTGCCGCCATGCGCGTAGGCGGCGACCACATGCGCACACTGGACGAACGCATCCCCCTCTCGATGGATGTCCTGGGTCAGGAGACCGTCGGCGCAGGTGGCTTCGCCATGGCCGTCCGCACGATTCCCGTGGTGCTGGATATGCTGCGGGAGCTGCGCGAGGTCGCGTCCGACGCCTGGTTCATCAATCTCACGAATCCGTCGGGTATCATCACACAAGCCATCGTCAGCCATGGGGGCTTTCACAACGTCGTTGGCATCTGCGACGCGCCGACCTCCATCGGAATCCTGCTCGCCCACCTCCTGAAGGTCCAGCCGGGAGACCTGGTGCTGGACTATTATGGGCTGAATCACTGCGGTTTCGTCAAGGGAGTCTACGCTCTCGGCCACGACATCCTGCCCCAGATCCTTTCTACGATCGACGAGGTGCCTGGCTTTGAGGCGATGACACACTTCCCGCCGGCATTCGTGCGCCGATTGGGCAAGCTGCCCAACGGGTACATCTGGTACTACGCGTTCAAGCGCGAATCACTGGCGGCCGCAAAGGCTTCCAGCGAAACTCGTGGTGAGGAAGTGGAGCGCCTCAATGCTCAGCTGTTCGCTGACCTGATGACCGCTGACAATCCCAGGGCTGTCTACGACACATACCTCGCTGCGCGTGACGACGGTCACCTCGCACAGGAGTTTCGTGCAGCCATGGACCTCAAGAGTGGCCAGGGATACGGCGCGGTCGCCATGGACGTGCTGCTTGGCCTCGC
>JAPLGI010000194.1 GCA_026390245.1 Caldisericota bacterium | reverse complement strand
GCTACAACAACCCGATCATGGACAAGTGGATCGACACAGCACAGAAGGCTACTACGTCTGACGTCCTCAAGGAAGCATACTCCAACATCCAGGACATCTGGGGCGAGGACCTTCCGTGCTTCTATCTTGAGCAGCGCGTCTACCCCGACGAAGTCCGCAAGGGCATCAAGGGCTACGACCACTTCTTCTCTGCCACCGTCTACAACAACTGGAACGTCCAGTACTGGTATTGGTGGAAGTAGACAGGATCTGACAGACAGCACCACGAGAAAAGACATCAGATAGCTTCAGGGCCCCGCGCCGGCAAGGGCGCGGGGCTTCCTTCATTCGCAGCGTGACCGCCGCATGCCGTCTGCCACGATGGGAGGTGTTCATGGAATACGGTTCATCGGGTGCGCAGGGACAGGAGTATCAGCAGAGGACGAACGGCACTGGCGGAGACGTGCCCACCGGACACCGCCCGTGTCCTTTCTGCCATGCTGTCATCCCATGGGAGTCCGAACGGTGTCCGTCCTGCGGACGTGTGCTGATAGAGCGTGTGGGGTCCGATGCTTTGCAGACGCCGCCCCGAGATGAGCGAGCGCCGAGGCGAACGTCGTGGTGGTCAGCCAGCGTACGTCCAGTATTGGCACGGGTGCGAGAGGCAGTTCAGCGGACCGTGCGGCGCACGGTGACCGGCACGTCTTCCGGGAGGGGTGGCTCGTCGGCGACAACCAGCCGTGGTACGTCGTGGTCTGTGTTTGAGCCTGTGAGGCGTCCTGCGCGCTCACGGTGGCCAGGTTCCGTCCCTGCACCCACGCAGCGGGAGCGCCAGATCCTCCTCACCGCGGCCGCGGTGATGGTCTTGTTGTTCCTCATCGCCCTCGCCAACAGATAGTCTTCGATAGTCTTCTTGGGGTCAAGCGTTACCATTGCCATCCTGGTAACATTCGCCATCTCCACACAGAGTCAAATGACCTTGACACAGGCCATCCCCTGTCCAAACTGGTGACAGAACCCAAGGACATCGTCCACCGGAGGTGGCTATGGCTGCTCGTCGTCTCGTCGTGCTCTGTCTTCTGCTGTGCTTCGTTTCCTGCTCGGTGGCTGGATGTAAGGGCAAATCCGGGGGCACGTCGCAGACAACTGGCCTGACCTCTGTCGAAGCTGCCGAACTCGTCTGGCCGGTGGCCAGAAAGAACTTCGGTGACGCCGTGCTGTGGCGTCTCGCACCTGTCGAGGAACGTGATTCGCTCACGATGCACCTTGCCTCCGACTGGCAGGACAGCGACCGGTCGGCAGCCTGGTTCGTCTGGTACGCTGACCCCGTCGGTGAGGACTGGATGATGTTCAGCATCAAGGGAAGCACGATTGCCAGTACGGACATCGGTACGCGCAGCTTCTCCAAGATGGCCATGGACGCCGACTGGCCGAGGGAGCGCCCCGTGGTTGCCATGAAGGATGCTGCCAAGGCCGTCGCCGCTCAGGGCGCGGAGTTCTCCGCTCTCACCTGGACGGAGTTCACGTATGAATACGACAGCGATAGTCACAAGAGGCCGGGGTGGGTCTTCTCCTTCTCTGAGACGCTTGCCTCCGGTGGCACGCTCATTTACTGGTTCTTCGTGGATGGCATTACGGGCGTCGTCCTCCGGGCCGTCAACGATCGGAATGAGGACATGGTTCTGCCCATTGACCGCGAAGCACTGCTGAAGCCACGTACGGAGAACCACGAGAAGGACCTCCGCCAGTTCTTCGGCTTCATCAGCACCGGTCAGCAAGCATGGGCCGTGCGTCAGCTTGCGAGCGCGGCGTCACCCGACGAAGCAACGGCCCAGGCGTGGCTTGCCAACTTTAAGAGCCTGAGCGCCCTGACCGTTGTAAGCGTCGAGCAGGCCAGCCTTGAGCAGTGGACGACGGAGCACGAGTTCTACAAGGTGAAGCTGAACGTCAAGACATCTGACCCGCCAGAGAAGTACGGATGGGACAATGGCGTCAACCTCCGATGGGTGGAACTCATCCCACAGGGAGCCGGCGCCTGGAAGGTGGCCGCACTAGCGACGAACCCA
>JAPLGI010000121.1 GCA_026390245.1 Caldisericota bacterium | reverse complement strand
TCTCTTGTCCTTATTGTCTGCCAGCACCACGAGGGGGGAGTCGCGCTCGATGGACTCCTGCAGATACGAGTAGATCTTCTCGTAGAGCACTCCCTGCGGAATTATGCCAACCACGTGCACATCCTGGTCCAGCAGCGCGATGGGGCCATGCTTCAATTCTCCAGCGGCGTATCCCTCAGCATGGATGTAGCTGATCTCCTTCATCTTGAGCGCCCCCTCCAGTGCGATGGGGTAGTTGACGCCGCGTCCGACGTAGATCATGTCGTGGATCTTGTAGAACTTGCGTGCGATCGTCTCCATGATGCCGGCATAGTCAAGGACCTGCTCGCATTTCTGGCTGAGACTGGACAGCTGAGATGCATAGCGGATCGATGTCTCTGCGTCAAGCGTCCCATTGCGCTGGCCAAAATTGATGGCTATGAGATAGAAGGCGATGAGCTGAGCCATGAACGACTTAGTGGCTGCAACGCCGATCTCGAGACCGGCCTGCGTAACGAAGGTGACGTCTGACTCGCGCGAAACGGTGCTCTCAGGGCGATTCGTAATTGCGACAACCTTTGCACCGAGGTCCCGTTGGAGCCGCAGTGCAGCGAGTGTGTCGATCGTCTCTCCCGACTGCGTGACCGCAATTCCCATCATCCCTGGGCGAACAATGGGTCGCTGGTAGCGATACTCGCTACTGAAGCTCACCTCAGTCGGAATGCGGGCCAATTCCTCGAGAAGATACTTTCCTACGCGCGCAGCGTGGTATGACGTCCCAGCGGCCACAATCGAGACGCGCTCGGGAACTGGCTGGCTGTTGAATTCCTCGAGCTCGACACGTCCACTATCAATGTCAATGCGCCCGTACAGCGTATCCCTGATAACAACAGGCTGTTCATTGATTTCCTTCAGCATGAAGTGCTTGTAGCCCTGTTTCTCGGCGGCCGAGGCATTCCATTGAACGGTCATCGGTGTCCGATCGATGGGGTGCCCGTCATCCAGCGAGTAGAAGGCATACCCCTTGTCGTTGATCTCAACGACGTCCCCGTCATGCATTGGGATAATCCGATGAGTGTACTCAAGAAGCGCCGGAGTGTCTGACCCCAGGATCATCTCCCCGTCCCCGACACCAAGTACAAGCGGAGACAACTTGCGGATCGCCACGATACGATCAGGAAACGCCTTTGCCAGGACGAGAAACGCGAAGGCACCGTCGAGCTGCAACGCGGTCTTCCGCGCCGCATCGAGCAGGTCCACGCCCGCATCGATCTGCTCCTCCATGAGATGCGCAATGACCTCTGTGTCCGTCTCGGAAATAAAGACGTGTCCTCTCCGGATAAGGTCGTCTCGGAGAACCTGGTAGTTCTCGATGATACCATTGTGGATAACCGCTATCGTGCCCTTGCAGTCCACGTGTGGATGAGCGTTTCTGTCCTCAACCCTGCCGTGGGTCGCCCATCGTGTGTGCCCCATGCCGGTCGTGGCGGTATACTCATTTCCCTTGACGGCCTCTTCAAGAGCCTTCAGTTTGCCGCGTTTCTTGACGACGACCAGCTCCCCTTTCTCGAGGATGGCCATACCGGCCGAATCGTACCCTCGATACTCGAGCTTGCGCAAGCCTTCGATAATGACAGGGACCACTTTACGCGGTCCAACGTATCCAATGATTCCGCACATGTCACTCCTCTCCTTGCTGACCAGCTGACAAGAGAACCTGCTTCAATCGAACCGCAAGGGCCATCAGCCGCTCAGCGTCCCTGCCTTCGAGAAAGATGCGCACCAGGGGTTCTGTCCCCGAAGGCCGCACAACCAGCCTGGCAGCGCTTCCCAACTCCGTCCGCACTGCTTCGACCTCAGCCACAAACGCTGGACACAAAGCAATGGACTTGTCTTTCACCCTGACATTCTCGGCAATCTGAGGATAGAGCTCGACCTCCTCGACAATTTCTGACAGGTCACGCCCGGTCCTGACAAGATATCCCAGCACTGAAAGCGTGGTCGCCAGACCATCGCCGGTCACGTTCTGATACATGTTGATGATATGCCCCGACTCCTCGCCGCCAAGCACAAAACCACCCTCGTTCAGGCGGTCCAGGATGTAGCGATCTCCAACGTTCGTCCGCTCGAGCTTGATCCCATGCGATTCCAGTGCCTTCTCGAGACCAAGGTTGGTTAGAACAGTTCCGACGACCGTGTTTCCCACCAGTCGATCTTCTGCGGCCAATCCCAGAGCCAGAACGTACAGCATGATGTCCCCGGAGACGCGGCGCCCTGTGCGGTCAGCCATGATGACCCGATCGCCATCGCCGTCGTGGGCAATGCCAAGATCCGCCCCCTCGGCCACCACTCGCGCGCCAACGGCGCCGGGGTGCGTGGACCCGCACTCCTTGTTGATGAGCCTGCCATCCTGGTCCGTATTCATCTCGATCACCTGCGCTCCCAGTTGCCGGAGCAGTGCGGGCGTCGTATAGCCTGTTGCGCCGTGAGCGCCATCAACAACGATCCTGATCCCCTCCAGGGAAAGCCCCGGGTTATCCTGCTTCACGAAAGCCATGTACTCCTCGCGAGCATTCTCGACTCTGTGAGCGCCGCCCACTTCATCGCCGTGCACACGCGCTGAGTTGCCGAGCTCGACCAGTCCCAGATTCCCTTCGATCGCTTCCTCGTCCGCGTCCGCGAGCTTGTGGCCACCGGGACCAAAGAACTTGATCCCGTTGTATTCCGGAGGATTGTGTGAAGCGGAGATCATGGCCCCCGCCATGTACCGCGTCTCGCGAGCCAGAATCAGCGCGAGGCCTGGTGTGGGAAGTACTCCCAGATAATCCACGGACACTCCCATCTCCATGAAGCCGGCACCCAGGGCCGCCGCCAGCATCTCCGACGAGACACGTGGATCCCAGGCGATCGCTATGGTGCGTTGTGTCCGCTGGGAGAGGCGTCCATCGAAGTAGATGGATGCAGCCGCCCCCAGAGACAAAGCGAGCTTGGACGTGATTTGGGCGTTTACCACACCCCGGACTCCGTCCGTTCCGAATAGGCTCCGTTTGGTCATGCCTTAACTATAGGTCGCTTGAGTCTGCACGCAAGACGCAACCATGTGGTTCAAGAGGCGTCCTCTCCTTGAGACATTCTCTCGCCGAAGCACGAGGGAGCATCAAGAGAGCCGAGGCTCTGAACCTCGGCTCATGGTACGCTAGTCCGTCGTCGCCGTCAGTTCTGCGGTGGCAGGCTCTTGTGCGAGCGGCGCTTCATCAGTCTGAGGACTATCCATGCAAGGGCCCAGATGAGAAGCCCATAGAACACGAGGAAGACCACAGAACCCCCAAACCACGTCCAGAAGGCAGCCAGTCCGTGACCAAACCGGGCCAGAGACTGCACGAACGCCGATCCGAAACCTCGGGGCGCCACAAAGGCTTCAGTTGTCTGTACGAGCTGAGCGGTGACTGTTGCGAGCGACGTGGCATTGTCCATGTAGCGCTGTTGCCCCTCGTACTGTTCGATCTCCGTGCGGACTGAACGCAGCTGTTCCTGAACTGCCAGCATGTCCTTGATGTCCACGGCTTTCTTCAGGAATCCTACCAGCTGCTCCTCTTCTGCCCGCAGAACCTTGAGCCGCGCCTCAATATCAATGTACTGTGAAGTAATATCCTCCGAGCCACTGCTGCGGCTTGTAACGGTGCCGAGTCCCGCAAGATCGTTCATGAGCTGAGTAGCCTTGTCCGCGGGTACCCGCAGCGTCGCGGTCGCAACCACCCTGGTGTCTGACTTCTGAAGTGATGATTGTGCCACAAAACCGCCGTACTTGGCTACGAGAATCTCGCAGTTGCTGAACGCCTTCTCCGCGTCGACAACATCAAGACTCAAGCTGGCATTGAAAATGATCTTGCGGTCTGTCGCTGCCTGCTGTTCACCCGTCGTGGCTGATGACGGGGCGGAAGACAGTGTACCAGCGGCGCCCCTGTCCACGGTGTTGCCCGATGTCTGGCTGTCGAACTCGGGCGAGACAGAGGCACGCTTCGCGCACCCACTGGCACCCATCGCCACCACGGCGACAACGACGATCAGCGCAAGGAACCGACGTACTCGCAGAGATTGAGTCATACATGCCTCCCTATCCGGAATGGGCGCATGAGCGCCAAGTGCTCATGGAGTGACGCAGATGAACAACGATGAAGTCCCCAGACTGCGCGACCAGGACTGCGGTGAGAACCGTGGAAGTATGAGAAGACCCGATGGGGCCTCTCCAATGAATCCATGCAGCGCCATCAGAACAGCAAATTCCCGGACCTCATCAGGCTCAAGTGTCAACACGACCTCGCTCCCCGGGGCAGCGGCGTCGAGCATGAGGGCAACATCAGGATGCCTGGCTCTCAGCCACGTTGCCAACAGCTGTTTGCGGGCAGCATCACCGTCAAGGAGAATACGAAAGGATGGCATTCGGCATGCGGTTGCAAGAGCTGGGACGTTCTCAGACCCGGCAAGAACATTGGCTGCGGAGTCCTGAGCGCGGATCTCAGGATTGGGGGACCTGAAGGCTCCCTTGGATGAGACCATCGAGGAACTGCGTGGCAAGGCGCCACCACCGACATACAGCACAGCTACAATGGCAACAGCAATGACGGGCGAGAACCCCAGCCACAGACCCTGCAGCAGGCGGCGGTGCGAGCGGTGACTGCTGATGGCAGCAGCGACGGAATCAGCCACTGAGCGGTCCATCGGCGCAAACAGGGCAAGAACCTCGCCGCGCAACTCAGCAGACAGCTCAAGAGGCTGCTGGCCGTCGTTCATCATCTTATTGTCTGTTTGCATGTCATGTCTCATCACTTGTCACCATTCATAAGACGCGCTCAACGTGCCAAGGTTCCCGAAAGGAGTTCGCGCAGTTCGCCACGGGCACGGAATACTCTGCTCTTCACAGTCCCCACCGGTACTCCGAGCTGGACTGCTGCCTCTTCATAGCTCAGGCCATCCAGGTCGACAAGGGCAAAGGCGGCTCTGAACACAGGATCAACCTTCTGCAGAGCGGCTTGAAGAGCGAACTTGACCTCTTCTGCATCTGGACCATCATTGGCAGTCTGTGGCGCCTCGACCGTCAGTAGGTCGGCTTGAGCGTCACCAGAACTCACGGGATGCTGAGACCGTTTGCGAGCAGCATCGATTCCGGCATTGGTGGCAATGCGATACAGGTATGACGACAGCCGGGACTGCCCCCTGAACTTGGAGAGAGTCTTGTACAATTTCAGGAAGGTTTCCTGTGTCACGTCATAGGCCAGATCACGATCGAAGGTCACGCGAACCGCTACTGAGAAAACGAATCCCTCGTAGTAGCGCACGATGGTCTCATAAAGCTCGGTCCTCCCAGCCATGACCCCATCGATCGTTTGTGCAAGCTTCGGCATGTCATCCATGCAGCCATTATACAAATCCACGCCACTCTGCATAGGAGCCGGGGCCAGCATGTTGCGTCGCGAACGCTGGTTTGACAGCTCTCCGCCCGCACATATAATAGGCGTGTGCCGAAGTGGCGGAACTGGCAGACGCAGCAGACTCAAAATCTGCCGGGGTAACACCCGTGTGGGTTCAATTCCCTCCTTCGGCACCATCCCAGTGAAACCTGTCCTCAGCGTCCCCCCCCTTGACAACAATTGGATGGTCGGCTATACTCACATCATTAGTATTTCTAACTTTTGGAGGCAAGCAATGACAGGAATCAGACAGGAAACACAGCATTCATCATATGACCTCAACAGATTGCGCATCTACAACAGTCTCATGGGACTTCTCCACCTCGGACAGGCTATCGCTATAGTCATCCTTGGCTGGGGAAAGGGCCTGACCGTACCGATCACGACGAGCTATCTCAAGGCGGGCGGACCAGGCGGGATGCCGGCTCCGACGCCAGCGACTCTTGGCACTTTCCGGCTCGGCCCTGCAATTGCGATATTCTTGCTGCTGTCAGCGATAGCGCACTTCGTGACCATCCTGCCCGGCGTGTTCGAGTGGTACAAAGCAAATCTCCGACGCGGTATCAACTACATACGGTGGTACGAGTATGCGCTGAGTTCGTCCGTGATGATCGTCATCATCGCTGAGCTCTCCGGCATGTTTGACCTTTCCAGCGCCATCATGCTGTTCTCTCTGAATGCTGCCATGAACCTGTTCGGCTTGATGATGGAACTCCACAACCAGACGACTGCTCGGACCGACTGGACATCATTCATCTTCGGTTCGATCATTGGTCTTGTTCCCTGGGTCGTCATCTGCCTGTACTTCTTCAGCGCTGCCGCCAGTGCAACGGGGACCATCCCCACCTTTGTCTATTACATCCTCGGCACGATCTTCGTGTTCTTCAACTGCTTCGCCATCAACATGGTTCTGCAGTATCGGAAAGTCGGGAAGTGGCGCGACTACATCTTCGGCGAGCGCGTCTATGTCTTGCTCTCGCTGGTCGCCAAGTCTGCTCTCGCATGGCAGATCTTCTTCGGCGCCGTGGCCCGCAACTAAGTCCAGACAGTACTTCCTCAAGACCAGAGACGCCCAGGCTTATGCTTGGGCGTCTCTCGCTTCCCTTCCATGCTGGATCTCAGTCCGCGATCCGTCCCCGTTGTATCAAGTCGTCTGCAACATACCCCAGCCCGACCTCACGCAGCCTCTGAGCGGTTGGCAGTCCATTCTGGTCCCAGTGGTACGCCTTGTAGTAGCCGTCCAGAAGCTGGTCTACCATATCCTGGGTCACCTTGGCCCCCTTCGTCGGCCCATCAGGCATCTCCACGTACATTTTGGCCGGCGGCTGGTCATATGCTCGGCCAAATCCCTCAACCTCGCGGGTCCAGAAGGCCCGGGTAAGATTCCACACTTTCTCACTGAAGGCGAACAGTTCCTCTGTTGTGTAGTGTTGCCCGGTCACCAGGTTCAGTGCCTTGACGTAGTCCTCCCAGTCGACCTTCACCTCAAGCCATGGGAAGCGACAGACACCCAGCACTTCCATGAGAGGACGCAGGTGCTGCAAGTCATACACCACCTGTCCCTTCCCTTCGGTGGAGCTGCGTCCCATCGTGATGTCCTGCACGATGGCCCACGCGCGCGTGTGCTGGGCCCCGATGTCTGAAGTCATGTATGCAAGCATCATGGCCGGCGCAGCATGGGTATCGTAGGCAGAGTAGTCCAGACCCTTCACCTGCACGACATATTTCTCGGTGTCCTTGCCGATCATGCGTGCTGCGGCAAGAGCTCCTTCCGCGAATGTCGCACCGATCCCCTCTCGAGCCGCGATGAGCTTCAGAAATGCACGTGCCGCCTGCACGTTGCCCCAGGTCATCTCCAGTCCGCCAAGATCCTCTCGCGTCAGAATCCCTCGCTGGTACAGCTCCATCGCGAAAGCCACTGCTGATCCAGAAGAGATGGAGTCCATGCCCAGATTGTCAACATCGGCGTTCAGGACCGCAATTTCCTCGATACTGTCCATGCCAAGATTGGAGCCCATCAGGCCAATGGTCTCGTATTCCGGCCCTTCGACGTAGACATCGTATTTCTTCGAATACGTATACGTGGAACAACCCAGAGGACAAGCGTAGCAGCCCTTGTCCCGCACATACATCTGCTCCCGCATGTACTTGCCGTTGATACGGTCCTTCTTGGGGTACTGCGCATGCTGGAAATTGTTGACGGGGATCACTCCGACGCTGTCACACCAGTCCGTGACATCCGTGGTGCCATACTTGGAAAAAGTCGGGAAGAACGCCTTCTTCCTGATGGCGTCGATGATCGAGGTCGTGTGCTTCTGGAGGCCCCCGATATCGGCGACGGGAATTGGCTTCGTTCCGCGCACCGCGATCGCCTTGAGCTTCTTTGAACCCAGCACCGCCGCGGTTCCCCCTCGGCCTGCCTGACGTCCCACGTCGTGTGTAATGCATGCGAACTTCACAAGATTCTCACCCGCAGGACCAATGGTGGCAATCTGAAAGTCTTCTCCAAGATCGCGCTTCATGGCGTATTCAGTGTCGACCGAACCCTTGCCCCAATAGCCTGAGGCGTCGCGTATCTCGACCTTTTCGTCGTCGATACAGAGATAGACCGGGGTCTCGGAAGCGCCCTCAAGGATGATCATGTCCAAGCCGGCGTACTTGAGCTCCGCCATGATCAGGCCGCCCATGTTGCTGTCGATGTAGCCACCCGTCAGCGGGGACTTGGTACCCCAGACGATCTTGGCACTGGAAGGCCACAGTGTGCCCGAGAGAGGTCCGGTCGCCACAAACACCTTGTTTGCGGCGCTGAGCGGATCCACGCCCGCAGGAAGCTCGTCGTACATGTATTTCGCGATCCATGCACGACCCCCCAGCCAGTCATGAGCCAACTCAGGCGTCACAGGCTCTCGCTTGACCAGCCTGGTGCTCAGATCAACACGAAGAATGGACCCACCGTAGCCGTTGATCATTGGTCTTCCTCCCAGGTCAGAGCCTGTGACGTGCAGTTCGGCACACAAGCCCCACACAGATTGCACATGTAGGGATGCAGACTCGCGGGCGACCTGAAGATCGCCTGCTGAGGGCAGCTGTCGACGCATGCTCCGCAATCGATGCACATGGAATCATCGATGACATACGCCCCTGCTGCATCGACAGAAATCGCTCCCACCGGACATGTAGGCAGGCAGACACCACACTGATTGCAGAGATGAACCTCGAAGTACCCCTCCGGAAAACGGGGCACGATCCCTATGCGAGCAGATTTGTGTGTGTTGAGCCTGAAGTTCTGAGCCGAGCACGTCAGCTGGCACAACCGGCACCCCGTACACTTTTCAGGCTTTACGTCGATGTGCTTCATGCGGCCTCCTGTCCTTGTCATAGCAATATGATACGCCCCGATTATAGCGAAATGCCGTGGCAATGGAAGCATGCGGGCTGCGCGTTGATTAAGGCCCCATTGGCGGTACAATAGGGAAGGACCAGCGGAGGCTGCTCATGCGAACACTAATCACAGACATCGCTTTCCTGATGACGGGCAACACTCTTCGTCAGGAACTTGAAGATGCGTATGTCGTCGTCGACGACAACACCGTCACTGCCGTTGACACAGGAGTGCCTGTTCTCGAAACTCCTGCCGACCGTGTCATCTCTGGCGCGCGCATGCTGATGATGCCGGGCTTCGTCAATACTCACCATCACCTCTACCAGACGCTGTTTCGGAACGTTCCCCAGGTCGAGCATGCCAAGCTGTTCGACTGGCTGACATTCCTCTACGAACACTGGAAGTACATTGACGAGGAAGCTGTCTACACGAGCGCTCAGGTCGGCATCTGTGAGATGCTGAAAACCGGTGTCACGACGACCACAGACCATCTCTATCTCTATCCATATGGCAACAACGCGATTATCGATGCAGAGATTCGCGCAGCTCGTGATGTCGGCGTGCGGTTTCATCCGACACGTGGCAGCATGTCGCTGAGCAAGAAGGATGGGGGACTTCCTCCCGACAGCGTGGTCCAGACAGATGAGGAGATCCTGATCGAGTCCGAGCGCGTCATCCACCAGTACCATGACCGCGGCCGGTACGCGATGACCCGGATAGCTCTGGCCCCCTGTTCACCTTTCTCGGTCACGACAGAACTGATGAAGCAGACGGCGGCTCTGGCGGAGAGAGAAGACGTTCTGCTCCACACACATCTTGCCGAAACGCAGGATGAAGAGGAATTCTGCCTCCAGACGTTTGGCTTCCGGCCCGTCGACTACATGGAAGAGGTTGCCTGGCTTACACCCCGCTCCTGGTTTGCCCATATCGTCTGGGCGTCTGACTCAGATATCCGCAAGCTATCCGAGCATGAGTGCGGCATGGCCCATTGCCCAGCAAGCAACATGCGCCTCGGTTCCGGCATTGCTCCCGTGACGGTCATGAAGCGGACAAATATGCGCATCGGCATCGGCGTGGACGGCAGTGCCAGCAACGACACCAATTCGTTCATCGGCGAGGTGCGTCTGGCGACGTTGCTCCAGCGAGTGAAATATGGGGCTGACGCCCTCACGTCGCGCGAAGCTCTGGCTATGGGCAGCATGGGCGGCGCCCGCGTCCTGCGCATGGAATCGGACATCGGCAGTATTGAGGTCGGGAAGGCTGCCGACCTGATCATGTGGGATCTCGACACGCTCGAGTTCGCAGGGGGCCTGCACGATCCCTTCACGGCTCCGGTTATGTGCGACGCCAAGCAGGTCAGCTTCAGCATGGTCAACGGAAAGACTCTCATTGAAAACGGCTTGTTCACCAACATAGACGTCCAAGCCCTGGTGGCCAGGCAGAATACGATAGCAGCGCAAATCATGGCGCGCTAGTACAGCGCCGCGGACCAGTTCCGGCCGGCAGCTTCTCGGGAGGTAAGGACATGAAAACGCTTCAGCAGTTTCTGAACTACGCGAGAGAACGCGAGATCGCTCAGGTCGACCTGAAATTCACCGACCTCTTCGGTGGTCTCCATCATGTGACTGTTCCCCTCTCGCGTGTCGACGATGCTTTCCTGGCGCAGGGAGTGGCATTCGATGGTTCCAGCATTCCCGGATTCGCCTCTGTGGAGCGCAGCGACATGCTCCTGCGCTTGGACCTGTCGACAGCATTCATCGACCCGTTTGCCAAAGTCCCTACTGCCGCTGTCTTCTGTGACATCCTTGAGCCCCACACCCATCGACGCTTTCCTTTTGACCCCCGCTTCATCGCAGAACAAGCGGAGGCCTTGCTCAAGTCCAAGGGGTATGCCGATACGGCCTGGTTTGCCCCCGAGTTTGAGTTCTATGTCTTCCAGAATGTCGATTTCAAGTCCTCTGAGACGACCAGCTTCTTCTCGATCGAGAGTGCAGAAACAGGCAGCGCGGTATCACTCGACAACTCACAGCTACAGGGTTATGCCATCCGCCGTGGTCAGGGGTACCACACGGAACAGCCGCTCGACCGCCTCTTCGACTATCGAAGCACGCTCGTTCAGATGCTCGAGAATGCCGGCGTCACCGTCCGCTATCACCACCATGAGGCCGGGGAAGCTGGTCAGATCGAGCTCGAGGTCATGCCGGGAACGTTGCGCGTCATGGGCGACGCATCACAGAAGATCAAGTACTTTGCCAAGAACCTCGCCCGCCAGATGGGCATGACGGCGACCTTCATGCCCAAACCGATCGCAGGGCAAGCCGGAACAGGAATGCACTTCCACCAGTACCTCACCAGAAAAGGACAATCCACTTTCTACGAGAAGGGTGGCGAACCCTACGATCTCTCGCCGCTTGCCGTACACTACATCGGCGGCATTCTCAGTAACGCGTCAGCCCTCCTCGGCATCACAAACCCGTCCACGATCAGCTACAAGAGGCTCATCCCCGGATTCGAGGCTCCCATCCGAGCCTTCTTCTCGCTGGGCAACCGCACGGCGGCGGTTCGCATCCCCATCTACGCGGATACGGCAGCTGAGAAGCGTATCGAGTTCCGCCCACCGGATGCCACGACCAATGTATACCTTGCCATCAGCGCAATGCTTCTTGCCGGAATGGACGGCATCGAGAAGCAGACTGATCCGACGGCGCTTCATCTCGGCCCATACTCTGGAAACATCGAGAAACTGCCGGAGAAGGTCGTCCGGAGGATCCCGGTGCTTCCGACCTCACTTTCTGAAGCGTTTACGGCTCTGAGGCGTGGTAATGACTTTCTCACGCGCGACGGCGTATTTCCTGCCACATTCGTTGAAGTGTTCTGCTCCTACAAGGAGAAGAACGAGGCAGAAGTCCTCCGCCGCCTGCCTCATCCCAAGGAGTTCGAGCTCTACTACGATTGCTGAGGAGATTGGATGCTCATCAAGCTCAAACTGCATGCCATTGTTGCCGATCAGATCGGAGACCTGCACGAGGTCCAGGTGCCTGCAGGAACAACCGTTACCGGATTGCTTGCGACGCTGCGCATTGAACGCGACCGCGCGGGCTTCGTGCTTGTGAACGGACGGCGCACCACGTACGACACCGAACTGCACGGCGAGGATACTGTCTTCATCGTCCCATTCCTGGGAGGCGGTTGACCGCGCCTGGGCACATCCATGCATCACGATGCCCCTGGAGTTGATCTCCGGGGGTGTCTGTTCGTACGTCAGCGCCGGACTGCTACGTGCCTTTCATGATGAGGTTGCCTGCGACGCTGCAACATGCCGGGACGTCCGGCGTACCGGCATCAGACGCTCACGCCTTATCCAGCACCAGGCGGCAATGTCACATCTGGACCTGTCGCAAGACCTTCGGCATCAGCGACTGGCAGCACAAACAGAACACCCGTGTTCGGACGGGCAAAGTCCCCAAAGACCTGTCGCGCCAGTCTGCGCACGTTCGTCAGGACTTCTCCGCCCGGGACGAGAGAGAGGATGACAACATTGTCCGTAAGGTCGATGCTGGCGCTGAGAACCTGCTCGATCGACGT
>JAPLGI010000137.1 GCA_026390245.1 Caldisericota bacterium | reverse complement strand
CCAGGGCTAGCCCTGTCCCTTCAGGAAGGCTCCGACGAGCTGTTCTTCTGCCTTGAGGGCTTCCAGTCTCAGTGTGTCCTTGTCGACGACTTCCACAGGGGCATGGGCGATGAAGTCCTGATTGCCCAGCCGAGCTTCGAGTTTGACGATATCGGCGTTCAGGATCTCCAGTTTGCCCCTGAGGACCTTGAGCTCGCCTTCAAAGTCAAAGTCCGATTTCGCCAGGATCATGACCTGCATCGTCCCATAGGCACCCTTGATGTAGCGCTGAGTCGTATCCAGCCTGGTGTCGATGTCCGCGAACCGGCCGACGAACTTGACCGCCTCCGCATTTGCCATGACTGCCGCGATATCGCTTTCCGCGCCGACAGCCACCACGCTCTGTTTCTCCGTTGGCGGCAAGTGAAAGACCGCCTTGAGGTTCCTGACTGCCTTGATGAATCCGATGAGGAAGTCGGCCTGTACCGCATCCTTCTCATACGTGGCCATCGTGTCAGCTTCAGGGTAGGCAGCCATCATCATCAGATGATCGCCGCCGTAGAGCTGCTGCGTGATGGTCTCGGTCACAAACGGGACAAACGGGTGGAGAAGGCGCAGCGTGTTTTCCAGCGCATATGCCAGGACCCATCGAGTCGCAGGCGCCCTGGCCTCATCACGGAGGGGGATCTTGGACAGCTCGATGTACCAATCGCAGAAGTCGCCCCAGACAAACTCGTATACCCGGTGCGAAGCCTCGCCGAAGTCGTAAACGTCCATCTTGGCCGTCACGTCGCGCGTTGCTTCAGCCAGGCGCGTCAGGATCCATCGGTCGAACGGGCCGAGCTGGTCATCTGCTGGATGGGGGCCGGCCAGCGTTTCCTTGACGTCGACGTTGGCGACGACGAACCGCGTGGCATTCCACAGCTTGTTGATGAAGTTGCGCGACGACAGCAGCTTCTGGTCGGAGAGCAGGATGTCTTGTCCTCCATACGTGGAAAGGGATGCCATCGTGAATCGCAGCGCGTCGGTGCCATAGGTGCTGATGAGGTCCAGCGGATCGACCTGGTTCTTGAGCGACTTGCTCATCTTGCGTCCCTGTTCATCGCGGACAAGGCCCGTGATGAAAACAGTGCGGAAGGGGACGTCATCCATGAACTCCAGGCCGGACATCACCATGCGGGCGACCCAGAAGAAGATGATGTCGTATCCGGTGATGAGCAGAGACGTAGGATAGTAGTACTTGAGCGAGGCGGTCTGTTCAGGCCATCCCAGCGTGGCAAACGGCCACAGGGCCGAGCTGAACCACGTATCCAGGACATCGCTTTCCTGGCTGAACTGTGTGCCGCCGCATTTCGGGCAAACATGAGGGGCATCGACAGACACGATGACTTCTCCACAGCTTTCGCAATGGTACACGGGAATGCGGTGGCCCCACCAGAGCTGACGCGAAACGCACCAGTCGTTGATGTTTTCCAGCCAGCCCTCATACACTTTCCGCCACTTGACCGGCAGGACCTCGACCTTGCCTTCGCGCTCAGCTTCCAGAGCCCTGGCAGCGAGGTCCTTCATGTGCAGGTACCACTGGTCCGTGACGATGGGCTCGATGGTGGAGCTGCAGCGAGAGCAGTGTCCGACACTGTGTTCGTAGTCATCGACCTTCTCGAGCAGTCCAAGTGCGTCGATCTCGGCCACGATCTTCTCGCGGGCGAGGGTCACAGTCATGCCTCGATAGTGCAAGGCGTTCTCGTTCATGAGGCCGTCGAGCCCGATGACCGCCATGCCTGGCAGGTTGTGTCTGCGGCCGACCTCGAAGTCCGTGGGGTCATGGCCGGGAGTGATCTTGAGGGCGCCTGTTCCAAAGTCCAGCAGGACAGCTTCGTCCGCGATGACCGGTATCACGCGGTTGGCGACGGGGACGATGACTTCCCTGCCGACGATGTCCGCATAGCGTGGATCGGCCGGGTTGACGGCGACGGCTGCGTCCGCAAGAATAGTCTCCGGGCGCGTTGTGGCAATCGTGACGAACCCCGAGCCGTCGGTGAACGGGTACCGGACGTACCAGAGGTGTCCCTTGTCGTTGGCGTACGCCACTTCGATGTCGGAGATAGCCGTATGGCAATGCGGACACCAGTTGGTGATACGCTGACCCTTGTAGAGAAGGCCCTTTTTGTAGTAGTGAACGAAGGCGGACTTGACTGCACGCTCATAGGGTTCGTCGAGCGTGAACCGCAAACGTTCCCAGTCGGCTGAGACGCCAAGCTTCTTGAGCTGGGACAGAATGATGCCCCCGTACTTGTCCTTCCACTCCCAGATGCGGCGGACAAACTCCTCTCGCCCAAGTCCTTCCCTGGTCAATCCCTGTTCCTTGATCTGACGCTCGACGACTGCCTGTGTGGCGATGCCAGCGTGATCCATCCCCGGCAGCCACAGCGTCTCGAACCCCTTCATGCGCTTGTACCGGATGGCGATGTCCTGGAGCGTCATATTGAGAGCGTGGCCAATGTGCAGATACCCCGTGACATTGGGGGGTGGCATCATGACAACGAAGGGTGTTCTATCAGGGTTGGGCTCCGAGTGAAAAGCGTTCTGGCTGAGCCATAGACTGTAGACCTGTTCCTCGTGCTTCGTTGCTTCGTACAGCGGATCCAGTTCGATTGGAGTCATCAGTCAAGCCTCCACGACGGTATCTGCTCAGTATAGGCTGCCGACGCGATTTGTCAATTGAACTGAGCCTCTTCAGGCCTGATTGCCACGGCCCGGAACACGGCTATACTTTCGCTGGACTGGACCCTCTTGAGTCGGAGGACGCGCGCGAGATGTATCTGAAATCGCTTCATATCCAGGGGTTCAAAACCTTTGAGCAGAGCACCACACTGGAGCTTTCCTATCCGGTCATCGCGATCGTCGGACCAAACGGTTCCGGCAAGAGCAACCTGGTCGACGCGCTGCGCTGGACCCTGTGCGAGCAGAACCTGCGGACACTGCGTGCCAGGTCAATGCTGGACCTCATCTTTGCGGGGAGCGCGACGCGCCATCCGGTCAACTATGCCGAAGCCGAGGTCGTGTTCAACAATGAGGGAGACGTCTTTGGTACCGGTGCGGACACGGTGTCAGTGGCTCGTCGGATATTCCGTTCCAGGGAGTCCGATTTCCTGATCGACGGCAACGACGTTCAGCTCCGGGATGTTGAAGCGCTCCTGACGTCCACAGGACTCGGGTTCCGACACTACCCCTTCATCGGGCAAGGTGAGATGAGCCGCATCTTCACCATGAAGCCGGAGGAGCGCAAGACCCTGTTCGAAGAGGTCGCCGGTATTGCCGAGTACAAGCAGCGCAAGAGAGATACGCTTGTCAAGCTGGAAGAAACAAGGGTGAACATTGCGCGTGTCGAGGACCTGCTGGCTGAATTGAACGGGAACTACGTGCATCTGGGTGTGCAGGCAGCGGCGGCACGCGAGTATATCGGATATCAGTCGCGCATGCGTGATCTGGACATGGATATTGCGTACACGCGCTACGTCTCTGTGCTTCGAGAGCAGGAACGTGCCACGGCGCGTCTTGCGGAGGCGCAGGAGAAGATGGCTGAGGTCATCACCAGCCTGAACAGCCGACAGGCAGCGCATGACGACCTCCAGACCGCTCAGCGCAAGGTCAATGCATCGCTCCGCGATCAGGCATCGGCTCTGAGTGAGGCGCGGGAGGACGCGTACCGCCTTGAGAAGGAACTGGTCTCGGTCCGCGAGAAGGCAAAGTATCTTGGAGCAGAGGAGTCGAGGCTGGTGCACCAGGAGCAGGACTGGGAGGCCAGCAGGCTTCAGACGATGAGGCTGGCTGCCGAGAACGGAGCATCCATCGACCAGCTGAGAGGCGAGGAGTCGCAGGCGGGAGTGGAGCTGGCCGCAGAGCAGCGTACATATGACGAAGTGATCCAGAGCGTCGAACAGAGGCGAAAGGGACTTGCCCAGGCGCAGGCCCAGGTCCTGCAGCTGGAGGCCGAGGTCCGTCAGCTGTTCGGCAGATTCAACCCATTGCAGTTCGAGCTGGACGAGAAGCGCAAGACAGTCGACGTGACCGGAGAGTCGCCTGGTGCCCTCGCGACCGATACGGCAGCGGGACAGGTGGCTGTCGTGCGCGAGCACGCAGCTGCCCTCGAGAAGATGCTGGAGGAATTGCGGGAGCAGGCCGAGGGGGTCTCACGGGAGCTGGCTGTGCTTGAGCAGGAAAAGGTGGCGCTGGCCGCCGCAAGCAGGGACACAGCGGTCGCAGCAGCATCCTATCGTAAGTCTCTTGAAAACACTGCGGCGTTTGTTGCCAGCCTCGAACGGCAGATACGAAACGAGTCCGCAGAACGCCGTGTTCTCGACGTGGTCGATCTTGGTGAGCGCAGGCCTCTCCTGCTGCAGCTGCTGCGGGAGGAACTCGCCATTCTGCTCAGTGATGACTCATGTGATGACCTGGCGCTGGCTGTCCGCCGTTCGGGACAGGCGACCATGGGGATCCGGTATGCGCCAGAACATGACGCAGCTGGCCAGAAGGATGTGGCCGCTTGCTCTGTGGCGGCGATGGGCAGCAGTCGGGCGGGCGCGCCTCCTCTCGTGGGCGAACTGCTGCGACGGCTCTTCGTGACATCGTCTCTCGAGCAGGGACTTGTGTTTGCCCGGGAGCATCGCCACGAGTTCTACAAGGTCTACTGTGAAGACGGATTTGTCATCGACAGTGCGTTTGCGGTACGGTCGCTGCATGGGTCCATCGAGCGCTCGTTTGCGGGAAAGGACTCTGCCGAGCTTTCCCGGCTCGAGGCGGAAGCTGCCGAAGCCCTGCGGCTGGAGAGCGACCAGGGGGAGACCGTGATGCTTGCGCGCCAGAAGAGGAGTGCGCTTCTGAATGACATCCAGCAGGCTGACCGCGATCTCAAGCAGGTCCAGGAACGGCTGCAGGCGATGATCGTGGAGGAGGAACGTCGCCTTGCGGTCGAGCACGAGCGTGCTACCCGTCTGGAAGCGGCGCGGAACCGCATCGTGGAACTCGAGAAGGAACTTGCGCCCCTGCGTGAGACACTGGCAGAGCGCAGAACTTCGCTGGCCAGGGCGCGCGATGTCCAGGACGGGGCAGACAAGGCCCGACAGAAGGCCGAGGCGGACTTGCTCGCGGGCAAGGACAAGGTCCAGGCGCTGCAGATCCTGCACAACTCGGTGTCGGGACGCATCCAGGCGCTGGTGGAGAAGAAGCTGGCGTATGAGGATCAGCTTGCAAGCCTTGTGACAGAAATGAAGGCGTCGCAGGATGGACTGGTGCGGGTGCGGGCTGAACGCGCTGCGCTCGAGCAGCGCATGAAGCTCCTGGATATGGAGTTCAGGGAGAGGTCCAACGGACTGGCCGCTTTCCAGGCCGGCATTGACCAGCTGGAACTCGACAAGCGCCACAAGGACGAACAGATGGCAGTCCTTGCTGCGGAGATGGAAGGTGTCAAGGCAAGCCGCACGCGTCTCGAGGGCCGCGTTCGCGACCTTGAGGTCCTTCTTGCAGAAGGGAAGGGCAAGCTGGAGCAGTTCACGGCGCGTGATGACTTCGCGCAGTTGACGGGACGGACGGAACCAGGCGAAAGCCTTGAACACATGCAGACCGAGATGGACCAGGTGCGCCGCAGCATGACGAACCTGGAGCCGGTGAACATGGCCAGCATCAGGGAAAGTGAGGAGCTTGCCGCGCGAGTCGCCCATCTCAAGGCACAGGATGATGATCTCTCCCAGTCGAGATCGAAGCTGCTCGCGCTGATCGAGGACCTGGACCGGCGCGCGTCCACACTGTTCGAAGAAACGTTTGTCGTGGTCGAGAAGGCATTCCAGGAGAACTTTGTCAAGATGTTCGATGGCGGCGAGGCGAAGCTGGTTCGGCAGGAGAACGGCGAACTCATGGGAATCGACATCGATGTCGTACTCCCAGGCAAACGACGGCAGCCTCTCGAACTACTGTCCGGCGGCGAGAAGGTCCTGACGGCTGCTGCTCTTCAGTTCGCTCTGTTCAAGGCGCGTCCGAGCTTGTTCTACCTGCTCGACGAGGTGGACAACGCACTCGACGAGAACAACGTTCATCGCTTTGCGCGGCTGCTTCGGGAGCAGGAGGGTTCTCAGTTCCTGGTCGTCACGCACAATCGCGAGACCATGCTTGCAGCGGATGTCCTGTACGGCGTGACGATGCAGGAGAGTGGCGTTTCGAAGGTCGTATCGCTGCGGCTGGACAGCGATGAAGTGCTTGCCGGAAGAGCCTGATGCAGCTTGTGCGCCTGCCTGGGGCATCGGGAGACAGCCCCTCATGCCGATTGGCGTGGTGGTTGACGACGATGACCATCAGATTCAAAGGAGGATAGGATGAACTATCGGAAGATCGGCCGCCATGGCGTCAAAGTGAGTGAGATGGCGCTGGGCAGCTGGCTGACCTATGGTGGCGCCTATGGACAGGAGCAGGCAGACGCATGTGTGAGAAAGGCATACGACCTGGGGATCAACTACTTCGATACTGCTGACGTGTATGGAGCTGGACAGACACATCCCGGTGCAGCAGAGGAAGTTCTGTCCAAGTCCCTCTCCGGTTTGGCGAGATCCTCCTATGTGCTGGCCACAAAGGCCTTCTGGCCGGTCGGCGACGGTCCGAACGACCGGGGACTTTCTAGAAAGCACATCATGGAACAGTGCAATGCCAGCCTGAAGCGTCTCAACACCGAGTATGTCGACATTTTCTATTGCCACCGATATGACCCTGAGACGCCTGTTGATGAAGTGATGAGGGCATTGGACGACCTTGTGCATCAGGGCAAGGTCCTGTACGCAGGGGTCAGCGAATGGAGTGCTACCCAGATCCTGGACGGCCAGAGCACTGCCAGGCAATTGAACCTCAATCCCATCGCCATCAATCAGCCGGCATATAACATGCTCAACCGATACATCGAGAAGGAAGTGATGCCCATGTGCGCCAGGGAAGGATTGGGGATTGCGGTATTCAGTCCCGTGGCGGAAGGGGTCTTGACCGGAAAGTACAAGAAAGGCCAGGAGCTGCCCAAGGGAAGCAGGGCAGCAGATCCCAAAGTCGGGCACTTTGTGGAGCGCTATTTGACCGATGAGAACCTTGACAAGGTTGAGAGGCTTTCATCGATAGCATCTGACAACGGCCTCACCATGGCACAGATGGCCCTGGCATGGATCCTTCATCACAGGGAGATCAGCAGTGTGATCATCGGCGCATCACGGCCAGAGCAGATCGGGGAGAATGCAAAGGCCGTCGATGTCACTCTTGACGACAACACAATGAACGCCATTGACGAGGTGCTAAGCAGGTAGAACTCGCATCACATGCACCAGAAGACAGGTTGAACGGCAGGGATCCCCTGGTGGGCGTCCCTGCTCAGCCTACTTCAGCAGCCGCCCCAGGACCTCTCCTGCCAGTTTCGGATTTGCCTTGCCCCTGCTCTTCTTCATGAGCTGGCCGACGAGGAACCCGAGCACGGCTTCCTTGCCACCTCTGAACTGCTCAACCTGAGTGCCGTTTTCTGCAATCACTTCGCGTGCGAACCCTTCGATCGCGGAAGCGTCGGAGACCTGTTCGAGGCCAAGCTTCTCGACAGCTTCAGCGGGCGTGGCTCCCGCATCGGCCAGCAGAGGCAGGACGTCCTTCGAGGCTGTGTTGCTGATCGTATTGTTCTCCACCATTGCCAACAGTCCGGCGAGTGCCTCGGGGGTCAGCCTGGTTTCCGCGAGCGTCTTGCCGCGTTCGTTCAGGAGCCTGGCGACCTCAGTCCCCATGTAGCTGGCGACTTTCCTGGGGTTGTTATGAATCGCAATCGTCCGCTCGAAGAACTCCGCAGTGGAGCGCTCCTCGGTCAGCAGGGCGGCATCATAGGGCGACAGGCCGAGGTCCCGTTCGAACCGCGACTGCATCTCCCAAGGCAGCTCCGGCATGTGAGTACGGACGGACGCCAGCTCTGCCGCGTCCAGCTGCAGCAGGGGCAGGTCCGGCTCCGGAAAGTAGCGATAGTCGTTGCTGGCTTCCTTGCTGCGCATGGCAGTCGTGGTCCCCTGCACTTCGTCGAAGTGCCTGGTCTCCATCATGATGGGAGCACCGTCCGCAAGGCACCGTGCCTGCCGCTGCTCCTCATGGTCGATCGCCCGCTTGACGCTGCGGAAGCTGTTGAGGTTCTTGATTTCGACCTTTGTCCCTCGCCTCGCGGGATCGGGACTGACGGAGATATTGACGTCGCAGCGCATGGCGCCCTTCTCCATGTCGCCAGACGACACGCCAAGCCACCTGACCAGCCTTCTCAGGTTGCGCAGGAATTCGTACGCTTCTTCACCGCTCTGCATGTCTGGCTCGGTGACGATCTCGATCAGCGGCATGCCGCAGCGGTTGAAGTCGACGAGCGTTTCACCCCCAAGCGTGATGTCGGCGGCATGCATCGACTTTCCGGCGTCTTCCTCGATATGCGCGCGGGTCAGACGGACACTGCGCGCCCCCCGGTCCGTGGCGATGGGAACACAGCCGCCTGTCGCAATGGGCTGGTCGAACTGGGTTATCTGGTAGGACTTGGGAAGGTCGGGATAGAAGTAGTTCTTGCGTGAGAACTCTGACACTTCATGGACCTCGCACCCCAGTGCCACGGCGAGTCTCGTGGCAAGATGCACGGCTTCGGCATTCAGTGTGGGCAGTGCGCCCGGCAAGCCAAGGCAGACGGGGCAGACATGGGTATTGGGCTCGTCGCCATAGGCGGTACTGCAGCCACAGAACATCTTGGTTCTCGTGGCCAACTGAACGTGGATTTCCAGACCGATCGTCGTGGTCATGATTCACCTCCCAGAGCTGTGAAGAGGACGTTCGCGCAGGAGAGCAGGTCGGCGTCCCTCCAGCGAGGGCCCATGAGCTGCAGTCCAATGGGGAGACCGGTGGCGTCCTTCCCGGAGGGGAACGAGATGGCTGGGACCCCGGCCAGGTTCGCGGGGATCGTGAACACATCTGCCTTGTACATTTCGAGCGGGTCCGTCACGGCTCCCAGCTTGAATGCCGTCGTCGGCGTGGTCGGGGTAAGCAGCACGTCGGCAGATCGGAACGCTGCGTCCAGTTCGTCGGTAATGAGCTGGCGGACATCGGTCGCCTTCTTGTAGTAGGCATC
>JAPLGI010000204.1 GCA_026390245.1 Caldisericota bacterium | reverse complement strand
GACTCGAGGATGCGGTTCACGGTGTCCAGCACAGCGAAGTTGCCGCATCCAGGGCACCAGGCGACATCCGTACCGTTTCTCCACATGTCAGATCACCTCCAGGTCATGCAGCCTTCGTTCGATGTATGCAGCACTCAGGGGCCGTCCGTCATATCGCAGAATCGTCTGCTCGATGTGTTTTCGAGTCTCCCGCGCAATGAGCTGCGCGAACTGGGCGGTTGCATTGTTCTCGACAGCGACGACCAGCCGGGCGCGTTCCATCTCGACAATCAGACGATCGGTTTTCAAGGGCCAGACCTCGTTGAAATGGAGGAGTCGGAGATCTGTCGGATGTTCCAGGACAAGTTCCTCCAGGGCCCCAAAACTCGAACCCCAGCCAACCAGCAGCGTCGGGCCGTTGCCCAGGACGAGCGGTTCTTCCATTTCCCTCAACAGGTCGCGCTGCCGGTGCAGGCGCTTGGCCACCATGCGTTCGCGGTTGTCCAGGTCTTCGGTCAGGTGTCCAGACTCATCATGCTCGTCGGTGTCGGCGATGACCGGCCAGTCCGTCTGCAGTGGAACGAGACGCGGCGACACGCCGGATGGCGTCAGCGCGTATCGCTGGTAGGGTTCCTGGTATGACCCCGGTACTGCAAGGTGCCGGTCCAGGCGGACCTCTCCCAGTTCCCAGCGGGGCACCGTCACAAGCGTGTCCGCCAACTGCTGGTCAGACAGGATGATGGCGGGGATCTGATACTTCGATGACAGCTCGTAGGCCTTCAGTGTCAGGTCGAAGGCGTCTTCTGCCGTGCGGGGCGCGCTCAGGTAGCGCACAAACTCACCGTGCCCGGCCTGCAGGACGAACCACAGGTCGCCCTGCTCGGTGCGCGTCGGCAGTCCCGTGGCAGGCGCAGGACGCTGTGCGTCGACGATGACGATGGGTGTCTCCGTCATACCGGCCATCGACAGGGCTTCGACCATCAGGGCGAATCCGCCGCCGGATGTCGAGACCATCTGGCGCACGCCTGCATAGCTGGCGCCCACGGCCATGTTGGCCGCAGCAATCTCGTCTTCCGCCTGCTCGACGACGATGCCGTACTGCTCCGCGTGTGCAGCCAGGTAGTTCATCACGCCGGATCCGGGCGTCATCGGGTAGCCTGAGTAGAACTTGACTCCGGCGATGATCGCGGCAGCGCCGATTGCCTGGCTGGCGTTGGCGAGGAGGTGGTGGTCCAGCTTCCGCTGTGGCAGTGACCACGCTTCCATGACCGGCTGGCCATAGCCTTCCAGCAGGACCGGAAGGTTCTTCTCCAGGATCTTCGCTGGCAGGACCTTGCGTGTCGCTCCCGCCGCCGCTTCAAGGGGAATGCCCAGCATGTGGCACATGGCGCCGAACAGGAAGACGTTGGCGGCGCGGGCATCGCCCGTCAGGGCTGTCGTGCGTTCAACGGCCGGGACGAGTACTGTCCCCGGCAGGTCGATGCCGGATTTGCTGTCACACAGCACCCGCGTCGAGGGACCGATCTCCGCCTCATGGCCATTGCCGGCAAGGTGGTAGGGGAGGACGGACGAGGCCAGCGGAACGAACAGGTCCATGCCGTATCGTCGTGGCGTCCAACCCTCCACGGATACGGCTGTGATAGCTTTCGTCCTGCACGACGTAGTACCCGCGGTCGAACAGGATGCGTGCGGTCAGTGATCCGAGCGTCTTGACTCCCTGCCCTGCCTCGCCGCTGATGGTGATACTGATGTCCATGATGGCTCCTTTGGAAAGGTCTAGTGGCCTGTGGCTTCCCTGGCCGTGCGCACCCAGTCATGGTCGGCAGCCAGTGCGCGGCCGACGCCGACAAGATCGGCTGCACCGCTCTTGATGACATCCTGTGCAGTCCGTGCTTGTGTGATTCCACCGGTGCAGACGACGTGACAGTGGACAGCCGCCGAAACAGCCTCGGCGAATGGCCGGAAATAGGCTTCACCCATGATCCCCGCGGGACGGCTTCCGCAGATGCCCGCCGACAGGTCGACGACGACGACGCCTGCATCATCAAGCGCACGCGCAGCCTCGACACCTTCCGCCACGGTGAGTCCCCCTTCGTAGAGCTGAAACAGAGGCGGGTTGTCTGCGACGCCCAGCCTGACCATGAGCGGCAGGTCCCCATGCACTGCTGCCCGGACTTCTTCGACGACTTCCAGCAGGAGGCGCCTTCGCCCCGCTGGTGTTCCACCATAGGTGTCGGTGCGGTGGTTGGTCAGGGGGCTGAGGAACTCGCCCAGCAGGTAGCCGTGTGCACAGTGGACCTCGACGAAATCGTAGCCCGCCCGCTGGACGCGGCCGGCAGCCGCCCCGAACGCGCGAATGACGGCCACGATATCGCTCTTCGACATCTCCTCCGGGACGAGGTGCGCCACGGGGTGCTCCACGGCGCTCGGACCGAGACACCGTCCAGGCATCTTCGCACGCCGGTTCGACCCGGAATGGCTGATCTGAGCGGCGCACCGCGCGCCGGCTGAGTGGATCGCTGCCGCGATGGCAGCATGTCCCGCCACGCTCGCGTCCGTTGCCAGCGACATCTGACGGGGCGAAGCGCGCCCTTCCATAGTCACGCAGGAGTGTTCCACGACGACCAGGGCTGCCCCGGTGGCCGCCAGCGACCCGTAGTGGCCTGCTGTCGCGGGACCCGGGAGCCCCTCGGGATCTGCCTGCTAGGTTGCCATGGGTGGCAGGACAATACGGTTTGCAAGGCGGATTCCCGCAACGTCCAGCTCAGAGAAGAGGTCCTTCATGGTCATCCTCCTGTACGAAATGCAGAGATTCGTATCATGATGCCATTCTAGACCGTGCGCGAACCTTTGCAAGGACGGCGCGCGCGCCGGTCCTGGCCCCGCAAACACATTGAGGCTATACTGAATTGTATGCACCTACGGGAGTTGTGACTTGAAAGGAGCAAGATCGTGGATGAACGACGTGGGCAGGCGTATCACCGCAGATTCTCGCCACTCTATACGGACTACTATGAGTACTCCATGACACAAGGCTACTACCTGTCCGGCAAGGGGCAG